>CAYVDF010000013.1:0-1795 GCA_964450475.1 uncultured Pseudactinotalea sp. | reverse complement strand
TCTTCCAGCGCTTGCGGCCAGGCGGCTTCATACTCTTCCGGGGTCTCGACGGGGTCGAGGCCCTTGCGGGCAAGTGCGTCGATCGCGAGGTGCTCGGCGTTACCACCGAGCATGATGTCGGTACCACGACCGGCCATGTTCGTTGCAACGGTGACGGCGCCCTTACGGCCAGCCATCGCGACGATCGCGGCTTCGCGCTCGTGGTGCTTCGCGTTGAGCACCTCGTGCGGCACGCCGCGCTTCTTCAACAACTTGGACAAGTATTCGGACTTCTCCACGCTCGTCGTACCAACGAGGATCGGCTGGCCCTTCGCATGTCGTTCGACGATGTCTTCAACCACCGCGCGGAACTTCGCCTCCTCGGACTTGTAGACGAGATCAGGCTGGTCGACGCGGATGACGGGGCGGTGGGTGGGAATGGGCACGACTTCGACGCCGTAGGTGGAGTTGAACTCCGCCGCCTCGGTCTTTGCCGTACCGGTCATCCCGGCGAGTTTTTCGTACAGGCGGAAGTAGTTCTGCAGCGTAATCGTGGCGAAGGTCTGGTTCTCCGCCTTGATGGAGACCCCTTCCTTCGCTTCGATCGCCTGGTGCATGCCCTCGTTGTAGCGGCGCCCGGGCAGGATACGACCGGTGTGCTGGTCAACGATAAGTACCTCGCCCTTGAGTACCACGTAATCCTTGTCTCGGAAATATAGTTCTTTCGCGCGGATCGCGTTGTTGAGGAACCCAATCAGGGGGGTGTTGAGCGATTCGTAGAGGTTATCGATACCGAGGTAATCTTCGACCTTGTCGATACCAGGTTCGAGCACCCCGACGGTGCGCTTGACCTCATCGACCTCGTAGTCCTCGTCGCGGCGCAGGCGCTTAGCGACCTGGGCAAACTCGGTATACCACTTGTTCGCATCCCCCGAGGCCGGACCGGAGATGATGAGCGGGGTACGGGCTTCATCGATGAGGATCGAGTCCACCTCATCGACGATCACCATGTTGTGTTCGCGCTGTACGCACTCCTCTAACGTGAGGGCCATGTTGTCGCGGAGGTAGTCGAAACCGAACTCGTTGTTCGTTCCGTACGTGATGTCGGCGGCGTAGGCTTCGCGGCGCTCTGCCGGGGTCATGCCCGACACGATCGTGCCGACGCTCATGCCAAGGAACCGGTAGATCCGGCCCATGAGTTCCGCCTGGTATTTCACGAGGTAGTCGTTGACGGTGATGACGTGCACGCCCTTGCCGGTGAGCGCGTTGAGGTACGTGGGCATCGTTGCCACGAGCGTCTTACCTTCACCGGTCTTCATCTCAGCGATCGCGCCCATGTGGAGCGCTGCACCACCGATTATTTGGACGTCGTAGGGCCGTTGCCCAATCGTTCGCACCGCTGCTTCACGCACGACTGCGAATGCTTCGGGAAGGAGACTGTCGAGCGAGGCACCTTCTGCGAGGCGAGCCTTGAATTTCTCAGTTTCCGCTGCCAGCTCGGCATCGGTAAGTGCCTGCATATCGGGTTCAAGCCGGTTGACTTGGGCAGCGAGACCTTCCAGGCGCCGAAGGGTTTTGCCTTCACCAATGCGCATGATCCTGTCGAGAATCGACACGGGCTCTCTTCTCCTCTAATCGCGATTGCGTGACCGACCGATCACGCACCTTACTATGCTACGTTGTTTCGCCCCCAGCGGCACTTCTTCTCGGTATCTGCTTGAGCACAGCAAAGCGGCGCCAGCATTCACTGGCGCCGCTTCGAGGCTACTTAGTTAGCCGCACCAGTGGTTTCCAAAGCCAGGCGGATAACCCCGGA
>CAYVDF010000012.1:7710-21260 GCA_964450475.1 uncultured Pseudactinotalea sp. | reverse complement strand
GCGTTGGATCACCTCGTTCGAGGCATCGTCAACAACCCCGACGATGTTGAGGTTACGACCCGCTCGATGCGCCGCGGCGACATGCTCCGGGTCCGGGTTAATCCCGAGGATCTCGGGCGTGTCATCGGCCGTGGTGGCCGCACCGCCAACGCGCTTCGCACCGTGATCAATGCGCTGAGCCCCGATGGCCCCGTTCGCGTGGACGTCGTGGACACAGACCGCTAACGCACACACCTACAATGAGGCCTGCACACACTCTGTGCAGGCCTCATTGCGTTAACCCCAGGGAGAATTCATGAGCGAGGCCCCCCGCCTCTACCGGATCGCCACGATCGGCAGCCCCCGCGGCCTGCGCGGCGAAGTGCGCCTCACCCTGCACACCGACGATCCACAAGGCCGCCTAGCACCCGGGTCGCGGGTGTTCACCGACCCCGACATCGGCCCGATCACCGTGGCCACGCTCGCCCAACGCAACGGCACGTGGTACGTCTCGTTCGAGGAGTTCCCCGACCGCACCGCCATCGAGCCTCTCGTTCACACGCGCCTGCTCGCCGAGGGCACGATTGAGGACGACGCATGGTATCCGGATCAACTTGCCGGCCTTCCCGTACTGCGCACCTCAGGTGAACAGATCGGCACGGTCATCGGCATCGAAAACTACCCGGCCCACGACATGCTCGTCATCCGCGAGACCGGCGGCGAGCGCACGCTCGTGCCCCTAGTTCACGAGATTGTGCCGGAGATTGACGTCGAGGGCGGGCGCGTCGTCGTTGACCCACCGCGGGGTTTGCTCGCCGCAGATGGAGACGACGAGTGAGCAGCGGCCGCATCGACGTCGTCACGATCTTTCCTGACTTTTTCGACGCCCTCGAGATCTCCCTCATTGGCAAGGCGCGTGAGGCTGGTTCACTGAGCATCGGCGTTCACGACCTGCGTGAGTGGACCACCGACCGGCACCGCACGGTCGACGACACCCCCGCGGGTGGGGGAGCGGGCATGGTCATGCGCGCCGACGTGTGGGGTAAGGCACTCGATGACGTGCTCACCTCGCCTGAGGCGACGTTGATCATCCCTACTCCTGGCGGGGAACCGTTCACCCAAGCGATCGCCAGCGACCTCGCCGCCCAGATCTCCGGCGGCGGCCAACTCGTCATCGCGTGCGGACGCTACGAGGGCATCGACTCGCGCGTGTCGCAATACTACGGCCAGCGCGCCCGCGTGCGGGAAATCTCCATCGGGGATTACGTGCTCAATGGCGGAGAGAGCGCCGCGATGGTCATGATCGAAGCGATCGGGCGACTGGTGCCCGGGGTGGTTGGCAATCCCGACTCCCTCGTTGAAGAATCCCACTCCGGCGACGGGCTCTTGGAATACCCCGTGTTCACGGCCCCCGCGGACTGGCGCGGACTTCAGATCCCACCCGTGCTGCGCTCAGGGGATCATGCAAAGATTGCGCAGTGGCGCAAGACCCAGGCGCTGCGCCGCACCGCGTACGTGCGCCCCGATCTCATGCTCGGGCGCGACGTCACGGTACGCCGCGGTAAGGCCCGCGACGCCCAGCGCTTGCATGAGATCGCGACGGAAACCTTCCCTCTTGCGTGCCCGCCTGATTTCCCCCGGGAACTCGCGCTGGAGTTCGTTGAGGAAAACCTCAGCGAAGCCCAGTTCAGAGCCTGGGCGAAAGACCGGAGCACGATCCTTCTCGTCGCCGAGATCGAGGGCATCGCGGTTGGCTATGCCGTCGTCATGCTGCGCTACGTGGCCCCGGAGTTGCCCGAGCAGCGCACGGCCACAACCGCGCACCTGAGCAAGATGTATGTCCTGCCCGACCATCACGGTTCGGGAGCGTCCAAGGCCCTGATGGATCAGGCCCTTGCCGACTGCGTCAAAGCAGGCATGGAGGAGATCTGGTTAGGCGTTAACCAAGAGAACACGCGCGCTCAAGCCTTCTACCGCCGTCATCAATGGGAAGTTGCGGCAACTCGCTCGTTCTGGGTCGGGGGGCAGGAGCACCAGGATTTCGTGATGAGGCGCACGTTAGATTTCGCAAGTCAGTAGATTTGTGCCAAAATTGGGCAGGTTGCACGTGCGCTTCGTTTGCTCTGCCATGGGGGAGCAGCACCAGAAGTTGCCGCGTGAACCACGAATTCGTTTCCGGCGGCCATGCCGCCATGATAAGTCGCTCTTGACCTGTGGCAAGCGCGGGAAGGCACACTATGCAGAAGTTTGATCCGATTGATGCCCCGAACCTGCGGGAAGTACCTGACTTCCGCGCCGGGGATACCCTTCGCGTTCACGTGAACATCATTGAAGGAAACCGCACCCGTGTGCAGGTTTTCCAGGGCACCGTCATCGCTCGCCAGGGTCAGGGAATCGGGGAAACCTTCCGAATCCGCAAGCACTCCTTCGGCGTTGGTGTCGAGCGTGTCTTCCCGATCCACGCCCCCACGATCGACAAGATCGAGGTCGTCACCCGTGGTGACGTTCGCCGCGCGAAGCTCTACTACCTGCGTGACCGCATCGGTAAGGCCACCCGCGTTCGTGAACTGCGCGAAACCGCCGCCGTCGACGCCGCGGAAGAGAAGTAGCCACTAGTCAGTGAACTCTGGCGAGGAGCAGCACTATCTCGGGGCAGACGATGCCGACGAGTGGTTCCCTCCGCGCCCAAGTGACACACCTGAGCCCCCCGAAAGCGGGCGCCGTGCCAAGCGCAAGCGCCGCGTCGGGGGGTTTCTTGGTTTCCTGCGCGAAACCGCGATCGTGCTCGGCATCGCGGTCGTTTTATCGATCGTTCTAAAGACCTTCTTCATTCAGGCGTTCTTCATCCCGAGTGAGTCGATGCAGAACACGCTCATGGTGGGCGATCGCCTCATCGTTAACAAACTCGACGCCAACGAAGAAAAACTTCAGCGCGGCGATATCGTCGTCTTTGTTGATCCAGGCGGTTGGCTCCGCCCCGACACGGCCGAGCTTTCACCGGTGCAGAAGGCTCTGTCGTGGATCGGGCTCTACCCCGCGGACGCCGGTGAACATCTCATCAAGCGGATCATTGGGATGCCCGGGGATACGGTTGAATGCTGCGACCCCGATGGGCGCATCCTCGTGAATGGCGAACCGATAGAGGAGCCGTACCTTGCGCCCGGGGCTGCCCCGAGCGTCAAGGAATTCTCCGTCACGGTTCCCGCCCGCCACCTGTGGCTACTTGGCGATAACCGCGCCCGTTCTCAGGATTCGCGCTACTCGGCCGGTGCCGTTGGCGGGGGTTTCGTGCCCGTGCGCAACGTTGTCGGCACGGCATGGGTGATCGTGTGGCCCGCGAACCACATGACGGTGCTCACCACCCCGTCTGAGGTGTTCGCCAACGTGCCCGATCCCACCCCCTAGGACGCGGCGTGCCTACCGTTCCGAATCAGGTGCTCGAGCAGCGCCTTCACGCGCAAGGCCACCGCCTCATTGCAGGAATGGACGAGGCCGGCCGGGGTGCACTTGCCGGGCCGGTGACCGTGGGCATAGCCATCGTCGATGCCGGCGTGGGTCCGCCACCTGCCGGGCTCACCGACTCCAAACTTCTCAGCCCGGCCGCCCGCAACCGTCTCGTTGAACCTGTGCGCACGTGGGCGCGAGCGAGCGCCACCGGGCACGCCACCCCTGCCGAGATCGACCGGTACGGCATCATCGGCGCGTTGTGCCTCGCCGGTCACCGCGCCCTCGCCGCAGCCACAGGAAACATTGGGGCGCCAGCCGTTATTCTCCTCGACGGCATCCACGACTGGATGAGCATCCCACCGCCGTGCGATCTACCATGCCCGACACCCGCCGTCATCACACAAGTCAAGGGCGACCTACGCGTAGCCGCGATCGCTGCCGCGTCCATCCTGGCGAAAACCGAGCGCGATGCCCTGATGGAGCGTCACCACGAGGACTACCCCGACTACGGATGGGCCTCAAATAAGGGATACGGCGCCGCCGCGCACACTGATGCGATCCGGCGCCTGGGCGTAAGCTCGCTGCACCGCACCTCGTGGAACCTCCCCACCGGTCCGGAACCGATCCAGGATTCGCTACTCGGGTGAGTTTCTAGGCGATCGACCGCGCCCGCGCGAGAACGGCCTCGAACTGCTCCTTGAACCCGTCAGCACACCCCTTGGGCAGGGCGTCCACTGGGAACCACCGCACCTCGCGACTCTCATCGCTCGCCCACGGCTCGGCATAGGGGATCGTTAGCGCATACACGACGTCCCAGTGCGCGTGGCACGACCCAAAGGTCGCGGCGAGCCCGTGCCGGTGGAGCTCGATCGGGTCGGTGGTGAGAAAACTGAAATTCTCCAGCCCGCTTTCTTCGCGCGCCTCCCGCAGCGCGGCATCAGCCGGAGACTCATCCTCGGCCTCCATGTGCCCACCCAGTTGCACCCACATGTTGCCTTTGCCGTGGAAACACAGCAGCGTCTGGGAGAGGTCGGGCGTAAAAACCATTGCCGAGGCCGTGAAGTGCTCCGGCCCCTCGCGGTGCACGCGCGAGGGATCTTCGGCGAGGAACGCCTGGAACTGCGCGAGCGGCACATCCCGCGCCCACGGCGTGTGGCGCAGGGATTGAAACGCATCGCGCAGCGATGTGGCAAGCAGGTGGTGAGCAGTCACGAAACCCAAGTGTAGCGAGCCGCATTTGGGGGATCGAACACATTTGGGTCATTAT
The DNA here is from genome assembly GCA_964450475.1 of uncultured Pseudactinotalea sp. Taxonomy (GTDB): domain Bacteria; phylum Actinomycetota; class Actinomycetes; order Actinomycetales; family Beutenbergiaceae; genus HY158. The sequence continues at coordinate 16,567 of CAYVDF010000012.1, read as the reverse complement.
GGATGAGTGAGTGCCGAAGATCTTGAAAACTACGAAACCGACGCCGAGCTCGCCTTGTACCGGGAGTACCGAGACGTCGTCAATCTATTCTCTTATGTCGTAGAAACAGAGCGGCGCTTCTACCTCGCCAACCACGTCGATCTTCAGGTACGGACGGCGGGCGGTGAGGTGTTCTTCGAGCTCACCTTGAAGGATGCGTGGGTGTGGGATGTGTACCGCAGCGCGAGGTTCATTACGTCGGTTCGGGTCGTGACATTTAAGGATGTCAACGTCGAAGAACTGACCAAACCGGAGCTTGCTCTGCCTGATTAATCGCGCAATCTCGCGAAACTGGGAAGTTTCTGGAAACTAACCGGCCAAAACGGTCATATACTCACTCGCGGCACAATATAGTGACCGGAGATATCTCGAATAATGACCCTCGACCAAGTGGGTCCGCAATGAAGCGAAAGTAGCAGAGGTAAAAATGGAAGCATTGGAAGGTTTTCTCGATACCCTCAGCGGGTACATTTGGGGACCATTCTTTCTCATCCCACTGTTGTTCCTGACGGGTCTTTACTTGACGATCCGTCTGGGAGGGATTCAGTTCACGCGGCTGGTAGCCGCCCTGAGCCTCGGTATCATCAAGCGCCGCGACGTCGGTTCGCGCGGTGACATCTCCCAGTACCAGGCACTCACGACCGCGCTCGCGGCCACGGTGGGTACCGGTAACATCGTGGGTGTTGCCACGGCGATCGGAATCGGTGGCCCCGGTGCTTTGTTCTGGATGTGGGTCACCGGCCTACTGGGAATGGCAACGAAGTACGCTGAAGCCTTCCTCGCCGTTCGTTACCGCACGGTTGATGAGCGTGGTGAGCGCAACGGAGGCCCGCAGTACTACCTCGAGCGCGGAATCAAGGGCCCGTTCGGCAAGTTCCTCGCCTGGTCCTTCACCATCTTCACCGTTCTCGCCGCCTTCGGTATCGGTAACATGACCCAGGCGAACGCCATCTCGGCGAACATGCACAACTCCTTCTCAATCCCCACGTGGGCCACGGGCCTCGTTCTCATGATCGCGGCCGGTATCGTCCTCGTCGGTGGTATTAAGTCGATCGGCCGCGTGACCGCTGCGCTCGTTCCCATCATGGTCGTCGTTTACGTTCTGGCCGCCCTCATCGTTCTCGGCCTCAACTTCGCCGCGATCCCCAACGCTTTGGCATTGATCTTCGAGTACGCCTTCACGGGCTCGGCAGCCGCTGGTGGGTTCACAGGTGCGCTGATTATCGTCGTCATCCAGTTCGGTTTCGCCCGCGGTATGTTCTCGAACGAGTCGGGCCTTGGCTCGGCGCCGATTGCTGCCGCCGCGGCACAGACCTCGCACCCCGTGCGGCAGGGCCTCGTGTCCATGACCCAAACCTTCATCGACACGATCATCGTCGTCACCATGACCGGTCTGGTCATCGTCACCACCGGTGCCTACCGCTTCGGTGCCACCGCCGACGGCACGGTTCTGAAGCTCGGACCGAGCGACTCCCTGCCCGAAGGCGCCAAGCAGATCTCGGCGGCCCTCATGACCGGTGCGGCCTTCTCCGAAGGTCTCCCAGGCAACCTCGGGTACCACATCGTGACCCTGTCGCTCGCCCTGTTCGCGTTCTCTACGCTGCTGGGCTGGTGCTACTACGGTGAGCGTAACTTTGAGAAGCTGCTCGGCTACAAGGCCGTTATGCCCTACCGCATCCTGTTCTCGCTCATCATCTTCGTTGGTGCGACCACCGAGCTGACGCTCGTGTGGACCTTCTCCGACGTGATGAACGGGCTCATGGCACTGCCAAACCTCATCGGTCTCGTGGTGCTCTCTGGACTCATCGTCCGCGAAACCAAGGCCTACCTTGACTTCGACCCGAAGCTCCAAGCCAGCCGCGAGGAAATCCACGCTGCTCTCGCCAACGACCCGGGATTCCGGGAATGGCGCGCGCAGGAGGATGAACTCGACAAGATTACCGACGGTACCGTGTCCTAACGCATCCGCTGCATAAACAACGCCCCGAGACTTTTTCTCGGGGCGTTGTTTTTATTTGTAGACGTCGTGTGGGCGCCATGGCAGCAGACGGTTGCCGCCTCAGATGCGCAGGAGATCGTCGAGATGCTCGCGCGCGAAATCTGGGGGAAGGCGATCAACCTTGTCGATCCCGCCAAGGGCCCAGCGAATTCCAGCGGTTGCGACTTTACCTACCGGACGATAGACGTAGCGGGCCCTGCGTGCACTAACCCCGAGATCGAGCATCTCTCGGGCAAACCCTGGCAGGAGCGCCACGGCACCTGAGGTGAGCATCCCAAACGCGAGCCGACCCGCGCCGTCAATGGGTGGGTTGTGCAGAACAAAATCGGCGGCCTCCCGCGCGGAGTCCGTCACGACGAGATCCTTGCGAAAGTTCCGCAAGACCGCGTGCAGTTCCGCGACGCTGAGCGGTGGGCGTTCCACACCGAGGAGGCGGGCCGGGATCGCGCTTTGAGCGACGTACGTGTCGGCCTCGGCCCGCGTAACGTTGCGTTTACCGTACGCGAGGTAGGCACGCAGGAAGGAGTCAATCTCGGCGGCGTGCACGAACAGCAGAAGATCCGGATCTGAACCCCAATACGGGTTGCCGATCGCATCGACGCCGCGCACGCGGTCGTGGATCCGCTTAACGCGGGCGATCGAGGCTTTCGCGTCGGCGATCGTGCCAAAGGATGTGACGGCGATGTAGTCGGCCGTGCGTTGCAGCCGCCCCCACGGGTCTTGTTTGTAGCCAGAGAAGTCACCAACGCCGGCCATCGCGCCTGGGTGGAGCATCTGCGTGAGCAGCGCGGTGATGCCGCCGATGAAGGTCGAGGCGTCATCGTTAATCCACCAGATCGGGTCGCCAGGCACGAACCAGCGCTCGCCCTCAGCGCCCCAAATTTCCTTTGTGCGCTGGGCCCCATCAGGGCCGGCCACCCGCTCACGCAGCTTGGCGCCCATGGACTTCTGTAATGAACGGACTACGCCGCAGCCCTGGCGATTGCTCATGCCTCAAGCCTACGTCGCCTCCGCGGCCTTTCCACACCAGATCGCCCCTCCACATTGGGGAGGCTGACCAGCGCTGTTCCGTGATGGCGGGCCACATCATGGGCGCTATGGCACAAAAAGATGAACTCGGGCGGTTCGGCGAAGCGTACGCGCGCCGGTGGTTGGCCCAGCGGGGTTGGCGGATCGTTGATACAAACTGGCGATGCCGGTTTGGTGAAGTCGACGTGGTTGCGCGCAGGGGCCGCGATCTTGTGTTCTTCGAGGTGAAAACCCGCTCCTCACTGCGGTTCGGGCATCCGATCGAGGCGATCAGCGCTGCAAAGATGCGCCGCATGCGTTCGGTTGCGGGGGAGTGGCTGCGCGCCCACCCCGATGAACGCGGACGCATTCGCCTCGACGTCATCGGTATCCTCCTTGAACGCGGCCGCGCCGAGGTCGAGCACGTGGAGGCCGTCGGATGAGTATCGGGCGGGCCGGTGCCGTCACCCTCAACGGGCTGAGCGGCACGATGATCGGGGTCGAAGCGCACACCGCGAGCGGGCTACCGGCGTTTAAGATCGTCGGCCTGCCCGACACCTCTCTCACCGAGGCGCGTGACCGCGTGCGTGCCGCGATTGAGAGCTGCGGCATCACGTTTCCGCGCATGCGCGTGACGGTCGGCCTCACCCCGGCTGACATCCCGAAGGCGGGCTCGGTATTTGACGTCGCGATCGCCGTGGCTATCCTGCGCGCCCAGGGCCTCGTCTCTGCTCGGCAGGATGCGGTGTTTGTCGGCGAGCTCGGCCTCGATGGCCGGATCCATCCTGTCCGCGGGGTGCTGCCCATCGTCAACGCCGCAGTCGGTGCCGGCTACACCCACGTCTACACCTCCGCCGTCAACGCACCCGAAGCCCGCCTCATCCCCGGCGCCGAAATTTATGGGGTCACCCACCTCGCGGAGGTCATCACCGCCCTTGGAGGTCGGGCCGACCTCCCGCCGATTCCCGAATCCGACCACCTCACCCCGCCGGTGCCGCCGGAGTGCACCGAGCACGATCTCGCCGATCTCATCGGTCAGCACGAAGCCCGCGCAGCCTTAGAAGTCGTCGCAGCTGGCGGCCACCACATGTTCCTCACCGGTCCACCAGGGGTCGGAAAGACGATGCTTGCCGAGCGCCTGCCCGGAATCCTGCCCGACCTCACGCCCGAACAGGCCGTCACGGTAACCTCTGTGCACTCGATCTCGGGTTCCCTCCCTGGGAACGCACTCATCCAGCGCCCGCCGTTCGAAGCCCCGCACCATTCGGCAACCATGTCCGCTCTCATTGGTGGGGGATCGGGCATGCCCCGCCCGGGTGCCGCCTCCCGCGCCCACATGGGAGTGTTGTTCCTTGACGAGTGTCCCGAGTTCGCCCCGCGCGTGCTCGATGCGCTTCGCCAGCCGCTCGAGGATGGGCAAATCAACATCCACCGCTCCTATGGCACGGCGAGCTTTCCCGCACGCTTCCAGTTGGTGCTCGCCGCGAACCCGTGTCCGTGTGGCAAGGGAGTGGGGAAGGGCCTCGGGTGCACGTGCACCCCTCAACGTAGGAGGAAATATCAAAGCCGCCTCAGCGGGCCGCTCCTTGACCGGATCGATGTCCGCGTCGAGGTCGGCTCGGTCACCACGGTTGATGCGAAACCTGCCCAGAGCACCGCTGAGGTGCGCGAACGCGTTGCTGCGGCGCGGAAGCGTGCCCAGGCACGGCTAGTGAATACCCCGTGGGAACTCAATGCTCACGTGCCGGGTGCGTGGTATCGCACCTACACGGCCGAGCACGCAGGCCATGTGTTGACGATGCTGCGCTCGGCGCTGGAATACGGGCGAATGTCCATGCGCGGGATGGATCGCATCGTGCGGCTGTCGTGGACACTCGCCGACCTCGCCGGTACCGACGCGCCTGAACCAGACCACGTCGCCGTCGCAACGACCCTGCGGATGGGAGCCGACTATGACTACTAGAACCCGCCAACCGACCGACGAACTTCTCGCCCACATTGCATGGAACCGAGTCACCGAACCAGGGGACTGGCTCGCAACCTCACTCGTTCAACGACTGGGAGCAATCCGCGCTTTCGATTGGCTCTCCACGACGACGGCGCCGGTGCCGCCGACGATGGACCCAGACCCGCGCTGGCAACGCGTATCTGACAACTGGCGTGCTCGGCTGACCACTCTCGACCCGCGCCGTGAGTTCGAAACAATCACAAACATCGGCGGTACGGTTCTCACCGCGGATGATCCTCGGTGGCCCGCGGGCTTCGATGATCTGCATGAGCACGCGCCGCTGTGCCTGTGGGTGCGCGGCGACCCGGCGGCGCTTGGTATACCGGGCATCGGAATTGTCGGAGCTCGAGCGAGTACGAGGTACGGGGAGCGCGTTGCGGCGGATCTCGCCGCGGGAGTCGTCGCCGCGGGTCTGTCGGTTGTCTCTGGCGGAGCGTTCGGAGTTGATGCTGCAGCGCACCGGGCGGCCCTCGCAAGCGATGGCGTGACCGTGGTGTTCCAAGCCGGTGGCGTCGATAAGTTCTATCCCATCGCGCACACTGATTTGCTTCATGAGGTTTGTGCCTCCGGTGGCGTCGTCGTCTCTGAGGCACCACCAGGAAGTGCGCCGATGCGGCAACGGTTCCTCATGCGGAACCGGCTCATCGCCGCGGCATCGCAAGCGGTCGTCGTGGTCGAGGCCTCGTGGCGATCCGGCGCTCTCAATACTGCGCGCCACGCTACTGAGCTGCTGCGCCCCCTCGGCGCGGTCCCCGGTCCGGTCACGTCGATGTCGTCTGCAGGGTGCCACCGGATCATTCGCGAGGGCATGGCTGTCTGCATCACCGATGCGGCTGAGCTCCTCGAGCTCGCTGGGCCGCTCGACCTCGACGAGGTGCCACACGCGAAACAAACGGGCGTGCTCGACGGCCTCGATCCTGAAACAGCCCGCGTCCTCGATGCGTTCCCCCTACGGCAAGGAACAACCGTCGATGCGCTCGTCCACGTCGCCGGTCTATCTGCGCAGTCGGTGATGCAAGCGATCGGCAGACTCCAGCTCGCAGGAAAGATTCGTCTCCACGAGGGCAGATGGAAGCGCGTCGAGTAAATCACCTGCTTCGTGTTGCGCTCGCGCTCGCGATCATGGTGCTGCACGGCGCGCTCATCGCAACCGCCACGGCGACAACGCTGGCCCAAGAGGAACCCGCCGCATCCACGAGCCCGCGCGCCCTTTTTGTTCCGCCTGTCCCGATTGATGTGTGGCGCGTATTTGATCCTCCCGAGCACACGTGGCTCGCCGGTCACCGGGGTGTTGACCTTCGTGTGGGCCGGGGTGAGCCGATTCACGCGGCTGGTGCCGGCGTCGTGGCGTTCGTCGGTGTTGTTGTCGACCGACCGGTCGTGAGCATCGACCATCCCATCGGAATCCGCACGACCTACGAACCCGTGCACAGTGATCTGCGCAGGGGCGAGGCAGTCAGTGCTGGGGACGTCATTGGTCACCTCGCCGAAGGCAACTCCCACTGCGCGATCGACTGCCTGCACTGGGGCGCCCGAATTGGCACAGATTCCTACATTGACCCGCTCAGGCTCCTCCAGCCCTACCGGATACGTCTGTACCCGCCCGTGCCGTGGGAGTGGTTTACGCCCGCGGGTGCGCTTGGTTAAACGCCGCACGCAGCCGGTCACCTGAGACGTGCGTGTAGCGCTGGGTGGTTGTGAGGGAAGCGTGCCCGAGTACCTCTTGGACGGCCCGCAGGTCCGCACCGCCTTCGAGAAGGTGCGTGGCCGCGGTGTGGCGCAGCGCGTGCGGTGCGATGGGCCGAACGCCGGCCGCATCGGTCAGGGTCTGGACGCGTTCGCGGATCGACCTCGAACCAAATCGCCCCCCGCGCGCTCCTAGGAACAGAGCATCACCGGACCGAACTGTCGCAAATGCGGGGCGTTGCTCCAGCCACGTCGCGAGAGCCTGCTCAGCAGGCGCGCCGTACGGGACCATCCGCTCGGCCCCACCCTTACCCATGACTCGGATGAGCCGGGTGGAATGATCCACGTCTGCGCGATCGAGCGCAGCAAGCTCCGCCACACGAATGCCCGTGGCATAGAGCAGTTCGATGATCGCCAAATCGCGCGCAGCGAGCGCATGAGCATGCGCGTCCTCAGAAGTAGCGCTGAGCTCCTCGGCTAGAAAAGACAGGAGGGTATCCACTTCGGTACGACTGAGCGCGGTCGGCAGCAACGAGTCTGGGCGCGGCGCCTGGAGTCGACCCGCTGGATCGGTGTCGAGGTAGCCGCGGGAGACACACCACGCCGTGAATGCTCGCGCGGCAGCAGCGCGCCGGGCAAGGGTCGCCCGAGAGAGTCCGCGGAACGTTAATTCGGCAAGCCACGAGCGCAGCATCGCGAGGTCGAGTTCACCCAGATCTGACCGCTCCGCATCATCCTCGATGGGTGGTAGTTCAGCGAGCAGTGAGGCGATATCGGTGTAGTACGCCCTGCCCGTGTGTGCCGACAGCCCGCGACCGTTAACAAGGTGGGAGTGAAACTCCTCCAGCACCGGGCGGTCGCCTGGTCGGATCGTCGGTGAATCTGCCATGCTTCTACTGTGCCTCTTTTCAGTGCAATTGCAGGCAGCACGTGCCTCGGCGTGTTCGGGTGCGACCTGATGAAGATCACACCTTCGCACGGGGGGATTCGCTATATTTGGCGCGCTTCGTAGGGTACGCTTGCAGGGCAGTGTTGTGAGTTGCCGCATTTTTGGCTGCGATCGGCGCTGACATCGCGTGTCTGTTCACCGCTAGCCCTCGGGCATGGCGGGCCGAGGGGCGAAGGTCCGAAAGGTGCTGCTCGGTACGGATGCCAGGAATGGCCTAACGGCCACTAAGTAACCGAAAACCTGTGCCTGCTCACGCGGGTGCACCACCTGCGCAGAAATTTTCTGCGCGCGAAAGGATTAACGCCATGGCTGTAGTATCCATGCGCCAACTGCTCGAAAGCGGTGTCCACTTCGGGCATCAGACCCGCCGGTGGAACCCGAAGATGAAGCGTTTCATCGTGACGGAACGCAACGGCATCTACATCATTGACCTTCAGCAGTCCCTCCAAGAGATCGATCGCGCGTACGACTTCATCAAGAACACCGTTGCACGCGGCGGCGAAATCCTGTTCGTTGGCACGAAGAAGCAGGCCCAGGAAGCGGTCGCCGAGCAGGCAACCCGCGTTGGCATGCCCTTCGTTAACCAGCGCTGGCTCGGCGGGATGCTCACCAACTTCCAGACCATGTCTGGCCGCCTCGCTCGTTTGAAGGAACTCGAAAGCGTTGACCTCGACGACGTGGCAGGCTCTGCCTTCACCAAGAAGGAACTCCTCATGCAGCGCCGCGAACGCGACAAGCTCGCGAAGTCGCTCGGTGGTGTTCGTGACATGACCCGCACGCCTGCCGCTGTGTGGATCGTTGACACCAAGAAGGAACACCTTGCGGTTGCCGAGGCACGCAAGCTCAACATCCCCGTTGTGGCCATCCTCGACACGAACTGCGACCCAGACGAGGTCGACTACCCGATCCCGGGTAACGACGACGCTATCCGCGCCGTAGCACTCCTCACCCGCGTGGTCGCCGACGCCGTTGCTGACGGCCTCGTGGCCCGCAGCTCCGGTGCGACGCCCGAGCAGGCTGACGCCGAACCGCTCGCTGAGTGGGAACGCGAACTGCTCGCCACCCACGAAGCGGCCGCTGGTGCCGAAGACGCACCCGCCGCTGAGGAAGCCACCCCCGCAGCAGCTGAAGAAGCTCCCGCTGCTAAGGCTGCCGAGGAAACTCCCGC
>CAYVDF010000012.1:0-7610 GCA_964450475.1 uncultured Pseudactinotalea sp. | reverse complement strand
GAAGAGACCCCCGCGGCAGACACTGCCGAAGAGACCGCCTAACAGGCGAAGAAAGGGATCAATAGATTCATGGCGAACTACACCATCGCTGACATTCAAGCTCTGCGCGAGCGTACCGGCGCAGGCATGATGGACGTAAAGAAGGCCCTCGACGAGGCGGATGGCGACGCCGAAAAGGCGCTCGAAATCATCCGCGTGAAGGGACTCGCTGGAGTCTCCAAGCGTGAAGGCCGCAGCGCCTCCGACGGCCTCGTTGCCACCTCCATCAACGACTCCGACGCCGGCCAGACCGGTGTCATGGTCGAGGTCAACTCCGAGACCGACTTCGTTGCGAAGAACGAAAACTTCGTTGCCCTCGCTGACAAGGTCCTCAACACGGCTGTCTCCTCCGGTGCCGCTGACGCTGAAGCCCTCCTGGGTGTCGACGTCGAGGGCACCCCGCTGAGCGAGGTGGTTGACCAATTCGCAGCCGTCGTCGGCGAGAAGATCGTCGTCCGCCGCGTTGCCCGCGTTGAGGGTGCTGCTGTTGAGTCCTACCTGCACCGCACATCCAAGGACCTGCCCCCGCAGGTTGGTGTGCTGGTAGCCTCCAACGGAGCCAACAACGAAGTCGCCCGTGACATCGCGATGCACATCGCGGCATTCACCCCGACCTACCTCTCCCGCGAAGACGTCCCGGCCGAAACGGTCGAGAAGGAACGTGCAATCGCAGAAGAGACCGCTCGCAACGAGGGTCGCCCCGAGCAGGCCATGCCGAAGATCATTGAGGGTCGCCTCAATGGTTTCTTCAAGGAGAACTGCCTCCTTGAGCAGGCCTTCGCTAAGGACCCGAAGAAGACGGTTGGCCAGGTTGCCTCTGAAGCAGGCGTGACCATCACCGACTTCGCCCGGTTCCGCGTCGGCGCGTAACACACGTGTTGGCCCCGCCTCTATCCGAGGCGGGGCCAATTTTTCTCAGTTACCGCAACAGTGCCCACGACCTCGTGGGTAGTGTTGTGTTCACTGCGAAGTTGTCCAAACCTCTAAGGAGAGCCGCCCATGTCATCCGCCAAACCACGTCGCGTGCTGCTAAAGCTTTCTGGTGAAGTATTCGGTGGAGGAGACATCGGGCTCGATCCGGATGTCGTAGCCGGGGTAGCCACCCAGATTGCTGACGCCATGGCCCAAGGCGTTGAGGTCGCGATCGTCGTTGGCGGAGGAAACTTCTTCCGAGGCGCAGAGTTATCTGAACGCGGAATGGACCGCTCCCGCGCTGACTACATGGGAATGCTCGGAACGGTCATGAACGCCCTTGCACTGCAAGACTTCCTCGAGAAGGCCGGGGTAGTCACCCGCGTCCAAACCGCAATCGCGATGGGCCAGGTCGCAGAAAACTACATCCCACTTCGCGCGATCCGCCACCTCGAAAAGGGCCGCGCCGTCATCTTCGGGGCTGGTGCGGGAATGCCATATTTCTCAACAGACACGGTCGCCATCCAACGTGCCCTGGAAACCAAATGCGATGAGGTGCTCGTCGGTAAGAACGGTGTCGACGGCGTCTACACCGCGGACCCGAAGGTCGATCCCACAGCAACGAAACTCGACCGAATCACGTTCGATGACGCAATCAAGAGAGACTTGCGGGTCGTAGACTCCACGGCATTTGCGCTTTGCCGCGATAATGGATTGGTTATGCGAGTTTTCGGGATGAACGAACCCGGGCACGTGACGCAAGCGCTGCTCGGTGAGAACGTCGGAACGATCGTAACCACCAAGTAGCCCTAGACCCACAAGGAGAATCGTGATCGAAGAAATCCTTCTCGAAGCAGAAGACAAGATGGACAAGGCCGTCGACGTCGCGCGCAATGACTTCGGTGACATCCGAAGCGGACGGGCGAATGCCGGCATGTTCGAAAAAATCATGGTCGAGTACTACGGCGCGATGACCCCGCTGCAGCAGCTCGCGACGATCACTGTGCCCGAAGCGCGCACCGTGATGGTTCAGCCGTTCGACCGCTCCTCCATGGACGCCGTTGAGAAGGCTCTTCGTGAATCGGACCTCGGTGTCAATCCGTCAAACGACGGCGTCGTCATCCGCGTTGTTCTACCTGCCCTGACTGAGGAACGTCGCAAGGAATACGTTCGTCTCGCACGGTCCAAGGCTGAGGACGCACGCGTGTCGATTCGTTCGATCCGCCGCAAAGGCAAGGAAGACCTCGACAAGCTTGCCAAGGATGGCGACGTTGGGGAAGACGCCGTCAAGCGTGCACAGGACGAGCTCGATGGCCTCACCAAGGCCTCGACCGACAAGATCGATACCATGCTCACAGGCAAAGAGCAGGAGCTCCTCGAGGTCTAGACCAACAGGCGCTTAGCGAATAAGTGGAACAGGAGATCCCGGAGACTCGACGGTCGCGGCGTGAGGCGATGCGTGGGGCGGACGAACCGAAGAAGTCACGCGCTGGCCGCAACCTGCCAGCAGCGATTTCTGTTGCGCTAGTTCTCATTTCGATGGTCGGGGCGGGATTGTTCCTCCCCTTTGGGCAACCGCCGAAGCCATGGGGGTTCGTTGCCCTAGTTGTCGTTGCGGTGACCATCGCCATCTGGGAGTTTTCTTCCGCGGTTCGCACCAAGGGAATCGAAATCGCCCTACCACCGCTGCTCGTTGGCGGCGTTGGGGTCATCATTTCGACGTACACGGCCGGTCTAGAGGCGCTCGTTGTCGCGTTTGCGTTGACGGCGGGGGCCGCGTTCATCTGGCGCCTGCTCGATGGGCCCGGCCCGATGGCGCTGCGGGATGCCTCGGTCTCGATCTTCGCCGCCGCATACATCCCGTTCCTCGCCGGCTTCGTCGTCATGATGCTCGCAATGGAAAACGGCCCGTGGCGCGTCGCGGTGTTTATTGCACTCGCGGTAGCCAACGATACCGGCGGCTACGTTGCGGGAGTGCTGTTCGGCAAACACCCGATGGCACCAACCGTCAGTCCGAAAAAATCTTGGGAAGGATTCGCTGGATCCGTCACGCTCACCATCGCCGTGGCCGTTGCCGGAACCTACTACCTCCTCGATGGATCGGTTTATGTCGGAATTCTCCTTGGGGTTCTCGCGACGATCAGCGCAACGCTCGGGGATCTCGTGGAGTCGTTGCTCAAGCGCGACCTCGGCGTCAAAGACATGGGATCGCTCCTTCCTGGCCACGGCGGGGTCCTCGACCGAGTGGACTCTATCCTCGTTGCGGCTCCCGTGATTTTCACAGCTATGTGGCTTACGATCGGTCAGTAGCCACGGCCCACCCGTTTCAAGAACTAAAGAATTTTGGCAATGAAAAACCAACCACAAGTGATGCCCGCGCACGAGAAGACTGCGCTGCCGCGGCCAACGTTGAGTTTTTCTGTGCCCCGCCGCGGTAAGCCGCCCCGCCACCTCGCTGACCTCACCCTCGAGGAGCGGATCGAGGCGCTTGAAGAGCTCGGTTTCCCCGGGTACCGAGCAAAACAAATTTCCACGCACTACTTCACCCACCTCACCCGTGACGCTGAGGACATGACGGATCTTCCCGCCTCGATGCGCGAAGACGCCGTCGATGAACTCCTGCCGAACCTACTCACCGAGGTGACCCGGATGGAAGCCGATGGGGGAGACACGGTCAAAACCCTGTGGAACCTGTTCGACAACGTCAAGGTCGAATCGGTGCTCATGGCCTACCCCGACCGGGTCACGCTGTGCGTCTCTTCCCAAGCTGGCTGCGGGATGGCGTGCCCGTTCTGTGCGACCGGCCAAATGGGGCTGACCCGCAACCTTTCGGCCGCGGAAATCATCGACCAGGTGCGCCACGCCGCGCGGATGGCCCGCGATGGTGAACTCACCACCGGCCCGCGCCGTCTATCAAACATCGTGTTCATGGGCATGGGCGAACCGATGGCAAACTACAAGGCGATCATGGGTGCGGTACGGCGGATGGTCGCGCCAAGCCCCGAAGGCTTTGGGATGTCCGCGCGCAACATCACGGTCTCCACGGTCGGGCTCGTGCCGGCGATCCGCAAACTCGCCGGGGAGGGAATCCCCGTTCGGCTCGCAGTATCGCTGCACGCTCCTGATGACGAACTCCGCGATGAACTCATCCCGATTAACTCCCGCTGGAAGGTGGGAGAGCTGCTTGATGCCGCGAGGGAGTATTTCGACGTCACAGGGCGCCGAGTGAGCATAGAATATGCCTTGATCAAAGACATGAACGACCACGCGTGGCGCGCGGAGTTACTGGGCAAGGAACTCAACAAGCGAGGCCGCGGCTGGGTGCACGTCAACCCGATCCCACTCAACCCAACCCCCGGGTCGATTTGGACGGCGAGTGAACCCGAGGTGGAGGCAGAATTCGTTGCCCGGTTGCGGGCAGCGGGCATCTCCACGACAGTGCGTGACACCCGTGGAAGCGATATTGACGGCGCATGCGGACAGCTCGCCGCAGAAACGCAGGAGCGATAATGGCGAAGATGTTCCCAAAGGCCGGGTTCGGCAAGGTAGGTTACCGAATCAACCAGGTGGAGGAGTTCTTCGACCTCGCCCGCACGCAGTATGAGCAAGGTGGACCGTTCACCGCGAGCCAGGTGCGCGCAGCCGCATTCGACCTTGTGCGCGGCGGGTACGACACCCTCGCCGTGGATGAAGCCCTCGACCGCGTCGAGGTGGCCTTCGCCGTCCGTGAACGACTCGCTTACGTTGAGCAACACGGTCAGGACGCGTGGATGGCCGAGGTTGCCTCCCGCGCCACGGCGCTGTACCCGCGCCTGACTCGACCAGCCGGCAAGCGGTTCCGCCCGCCTGCTCGCGGTAAGGGGTATGACGCCGAGGCTGTCGATGCCGTGCTCGAGCGCCTAGTCGATTACTTCGACCGGGGTCGCCCGATTTCAACCCAAGATCTGCGTACCGTGACATTCCCCGCGGCGCCGGCGAAGTATGCGTACGACGAGGGGCCAGTGGATGCATTCCTCGACCGCGCGATTGACATCCTCTTGGCGGTTGAATGACCACACCCCACGCCACGGTCGTCCTCGGCTCCACCGGGTCGATCGGAGCGGTTCAGGTTGACCACTACGCGCACGACGATGACTCGCGCGTTGTTGCGTTAGCGGCTGCCGGCAACAACCTCGGGCTGCTCGCTCAACAGGCTGTTGATCTTGGGGTGCTCGGCATTTCCCTGCACCAGGGCAACCCTAACGCCATCCATCTCGCTCTCGATGAGGCAAACGCCCGCGCGGGTACCCACGTACGCCCCGAAGTGCTCATCGGGCCGGATGTGGCTGTGGAGACTGCATCTGCCGGTGTTGACACGGTTGTCAACGCCATCCGCGGCATCCACGGCGTGCGCCCCTCACTCGCGGCACTGGAATCAGGCGCCGACATCAGGGTTGCAAACACCGAAACCCTGCTCTGCACGGGGGTGCTCGAAACCTACCTCCCGCACGGCGAGGATATTGCGGACCGTCTCACGCTCCTGAGCCCCGCACTCGCAGCAATCCAAGACGCGCTTGACGCCCACGACGTCGCGCGCATCATCCTCACTACCCGTAGCCAAGAATTTCTTCGCGGACGCCGTCGCAACACGGCCAACCGAGTCAACGCCGCGACCGGCTTCGACGCAGCCACGTCGCTCCTCGAACTGCGAGCCATTACCGACGTGCCGATCGACGTCGTCGAACACGATGGCCCGATCGCCTCAATCGTTGAGCTTGCGGACGGCAAGGCGATCCTCAACCCGCGCCCGCACCTGCGAAGCACGTGGAACGGGAGCACGCAGTGGACGTTCCGGGAATCGTCGTTGCCCGCGATCGAGTTCACGAAGGCGGTGGCCGATGAAGGCGGGAATTACCCGATCGTGTTCTACACCGCGAATGGTGAAGCCGTGCAGGCGTACCTCGATGGTGCGATTACCTACGAGCAGATCGACACGGTTGTCGCAGCTATTATGGATTCCTACGACAGCCCACAAACCACTTCGGTTCGCGGCGTGATCGAAGCGGCGCAGTGGGCGAATCGCCAAGCGCAAAGTGTCATTCGTTCGCTGCGATGACGAAAGAGATACTCTCGTGAGTTTTTGGATCGGTGTAGGAGTCTTAGTTCTCGGGCTGATTGTCTCGATCGGCCTGCATGAACTCGGCCACCTCATCCCCGCAAAGCGCTTCGGGGTGTACGTGCCGCAGTACTTCATCGGCTTTGGCCCAACCCTGTGGTCGAAGAGGGTGGGGGACACCGAATACGGCGTTAAGGCTCTCCCACTTGGCGGGTACGTGCGCCTCGTGGGGATGTTCCCGCCGAAGGAAGCGACGAAGGATCCAACCCCAGCCTCGCGCGATTCGTGGTTCTCCTCAATCGCACAAGAGGCCCGAGTTGCTTCCCAATCAGAGATCAAGCCAGGCATGGAACACCGCGCGTTCTACGCACTGAGCGTGCCGAAAAAGATCGTTGTGATGGCGGGCGGCCCGATCGTTAACCTGCTGCTCGCAATCGTGCTGTTCGCCATCGTAATCAGCGGCTTTGGCACGATGAATCTGACAAACAAGCTCGGCAACATCTCCGAATGTGTCACCGAAGTGGGGGAGGAGTGCACGCCCTCCGACCCGATCGCCCCCGCAGTCGCCGCTGGTCTGCAACCCGGCGATCGCGTCATTTCATGGGGCGGCGAGACGGTGAATACGTGGGAGGACATCTCCGGCGCCATCCGCGCAGGCGGCGGGGCTCCGGCGGCGGTCGTCATTGAACGAGACGGGGAGCACCTGACGCTCACCGTCACACCGGTCATCACCCCTCGCCCCGTCATCAACGATGAGGGCCAGGTGGTCACAGACGATGACGGCGAGCTCGTGCTTGCCGATGGGCCGTTCGTTGGCGTTGGGCCGGCGTATGAGATGGTGCCGCAGCCCCTGTCCGCTGTTCCCCCAGTCATCGGTGAGGTGCTTGGCGGGACGGCGAAAATCGTCATGAGCCTCCCCTCACGTCTCGTGTCGATCGGCAAGGCCGTGTTCACTGACGAGGAACGGGATCCGAGCATCATCGGCCTCATCGGGGTGGGGCGTTTCGCCGGCGAAATCGCCTCGATTCCCGCTGCCGAATATGGCTTGCAGGCCCGCACCGCCGATATGCTCTCGCTGCTTGCTTCGCTCAACATTGCGCTGTTCGTGTTCAACATGATCCCGCTCCTTCCCCTCGATGGTGGCCACATCGCCGGAGCCCTGTACGAGGGCGGGCGGCGCCGCCTCGCTGGATTGTTCGGCAAACGAGATCCCGGCTTTGCCGATACCGCGAAACTCATGCCCCTGACCTACATCGTGTTCATCGGCCTCATCGGAATGAGCGTGCTTCTCGCCGTCGCCGACATCGTCAAACCCGTAACGCTCGGGTAGCTTCGTGGGGCACTGGCACATCCGCGACGCAAACGACGTCGATATTGATCAGATCGAGTCGTACTGTGCCGCGCACGCCCCAAAGGTGGCGCTCATGGTCGAATACATCGACCACCTGCGCTACAACGGTCAGATCCGTGACTACCTGCTGTGCGTCGTCGACGCCGACACCGGTGCGATCGGCGGGATGTGTTGGATCGGCGGCAACATCGTGCCGGTCAACATCCCACCCAG
>CAYVDF010000011.1:0-22065 GCA_964450475.1 uncultured Pseudactinotalea sp. | reverse complement strand
GTGCTCGCACCGACCCGCGAACTAGTTCTCCAATTGCACGAGTCCCTCGAACTGCTGGAAAAACCTGCGGGCCTGCGCTCGATGGTGATCTTTGGTGGGGTAGGGCAAAATCCGCAAGCCACCAAGCTCGCACGCGGCGTTGACATCGTCATCGCGACGCCGGGCCGGCTCCTCGACCTGATGAGTCAGGGTCTAGCTGACCTGTCGGCCATCGAGGTCACGGTGATCGACGAAGCCGACCACATGGCCGACATGGGCTTCCTCCCCGATGTTCGACGCATATTGCGTGCCACCCCGCGCGGGCGGCAGCGCATGCTTTTCTCCGCAACGCTTGACTCCGGCGTGCGCACCCTCGTCAACGAGTTCTTGTCCAAGCCAGTGACCCACGAGGCCGATAGCGCGTTGTCGCCCGTTGAGTCGATGGACCACCACGTGCTGCGGATCGAACCGACGGATCGAACTCAAGTCGTGGCTGATCTGGCTGCCGCACCTGGCAACATGATCGTCTTTACCCGCACGAAACATGGGGCACGCAAACTTGCACGCCAACTCCACTCCCTCGGCGTGCCGGCAGTTGATCTGCACGGAAACCTCAGCCAAAACGCCCGTACCCGCAACCTTGATGCGTTCCACTCCGGTCGCGTGAGGACCCTCGTCGCAACCGATATTGCGGCGCGCGGAATCCACGTCGACGACGTGGGACTCGTTGTGCATGCCGACCCGCCAAGTGAACACAAGGCCTACCTTCACCGATCGGGCCGGACTGCTCGCGCTGGTGCGGCTGGCACGGTGATCACTCTCGAACTCCCTACCCAGCGCAGAGATGTAAGTACGCTGCTCCGCCAGGCGAAGATCAGGCCAACGTTTACGCGGGCAACCCCCGGTGCGCAGATTCTGACCGAGCTTGCCCCAGGCGAGCGCACGTTCGTCACACCTGAGGAAGCAAAGTCCGCATCAGGTGTGCAGCCCCAAGCTCCCCAGGGCGGGGGCCGCGGCGGTTCACCCAAGGGCAACCGGAACCGACCAAAGAACTCGCGTACGCCCGGCAGCCGGCCCCGCTCCGGTGGTGCCCGCCGCCGCTCCGGTGGCCGCACGGGCGCAGGTTCTGGCCGAACGCGGACCGCTGCTGAGTTCTCCGCGGGTTCACGCCGCTAAGCGTTTTGGCGGGCGGTGCTTACAACCTTTGCACCGGCTGTGAAGATCCCGACGAGCGCAAGCCCCCATGCCAATCCAACGAGCGCGGCAATGAGCGTGCCGATTGTCCACGTTAGTGCTGCTGGCCCGCCGATCGCTTCTTGAAGCACGACGAGCGCGTCGTGGGGTGCATGCCACCCCACGGCCGCAACGTTCTCAATGACGATCTGCCCGCCGATCCACAGCATGGCAATCACGCCAACGATCGTCAGGAGCCAGAACACCCACGGCATCGCCTTGACCACCCCGATCCCGAGCTTTTCAAGGAATTGCGACGGCTTCTTCGCGAGCCATTCTCCGACGTCATCAAGCTTGATGAGCAGGCCGACGACGCCGTAGACGCCGACCGTCATGAGGACGGCGACGAGGATGAGCGTTGCAAGTTCAATGACCCAAGAATCCGTGGTGAGGGCCGCGAGGGAGATGAGCATGATTTCAGCCGACAGGACGACGTCGGTGCGCAGCGCGGCGCCAACGATTTGGTTTTCGTCCGCCTCGGTGCGCTCGATGACTTCTTCCGGGTCCGTCTTTTCGCCGCGGGAGGTCCACCAGTGGGCAACCTTTTCGGCGCCTTCAAAGGCGAGGTAGGATCCGCCGACGATGAGGATCCATGGGATTGCGGCGGGGAGGAAGATGCTCAACGGAAGGATCACGGCAATGATGATCGCCTTGTTCAGTAATGAGCCTTTTGCGATGCGCCACACGACGGGGAGTTCCCGCTTCGGCGAGATCCCTTGAACGTACTGGGGCGTGACGGCGGCATCGTCGATCACGACGCCCGTGGCCTTGGCGGAGGCTGCGGAGGCACCTGCGACGACGTCGTCAACGGAGGCAGCTGCGGCGCGTGCGAGCACGGCAATATCGTCAAGGAGTGCGAAGAAACTACTGGCCAAGCTAAGCCGCCCTAACTCGATCTGGGCCCAGGCTACGTTTCTCGGTTCAACGAGCAGTGGGCGTGTAAGGATTAGTGTATTGCTGGCCGTCAACTCGAAGGGACGATGATGACCGAACATGTCGGGGCGAAGTTGCGTGAGGTGGCTCGTGAACACGAAAGCCGGCCCGCGACGCGGATTCATCGTGGCGGCCAGTGGGAGGTGCAGACATTTGGTGAGTTCGCTGCAGCCGTTGATTCAGTGGCTCAAGGCCTCATCGACGCTGGGATCTCGCCGGGGGACCGGGTGGGGATATTTGCAGATAACACCCCGGAGTGGTCCGAGGTCGACTTTGGCGCTCTGACGGCGCGGTCCGTGCCTGTGCCGTTGTACGCGACATCGACACCGACGCAAATCCGTCACATTCTTGCCGACTGTCAGGCGCGGGCAATTTTCGTTGGTGGCCAGAGCGAAGCGGAGCGGCTGCTCGACGTCCGAGACGACCTACCGAGCCTTGAACAGATCATCGTGCTCAATCCGTGGGAGGGGATGCCCGAGGCACTCATCTCGTATGAGGATTTCCTAGCTGAGCCCAACGCCGAAGAGATTGCGGAGCGGCTAGGCGAGGCGAGTGGCAAGGATCTCGCCTCGATTATTTACACATCAGGCACGACTGGGGATCCGAAGGGAGTCATGCTCCGGCACGAGGCGCTGCTTGCGCAGATGCAGGCCGTCAAGGCGATGTTCCCGTTCGGACCTGAAGACCATTCTCTCGCGTTTCTCCCGCTTTCTCACGCATTGGAGCGGGGATGGACCACCGTGGTGTTGCTCAGTGGCTGCATGAACACCTACGTTGCCAATCCGCGCACGGTTGCCGAGCAGCTAGTTCTCGCGAAGCCAACGCTTATCGCCTCGGTACCGAGGCTGTATGAAACGGTGTTTGCAACCGCTCATGCCTCAGCAGCGGGCTCGCCTCTGAAGAAAAAAATCTTTTCCTGGGCACTTGGGGTGGGGCACCGCCGAAGGAGGGCAATCGAGGCAGGGGAGAGGGTCTCTCCCGTGTTGCGCGCGCAGTTCGCACTGGCCGACCGCCTCGTTTTCTCCTCGATCCGCGATGCGATGGGCGGGCGCAAGAGCGTGCTTGCTTGTGGGGGAGCGCCGATTCGGCGGGAGGTGGAGGAGTTTTTCCACGCGATCGATCTGCCGATCTACACCGGCTATGGCCTGACCGAAGCCTCCCCGCTCGTGAGCTTCAACTCGCCCCAAGGCTCACGCATCGGCAGTGCCGGGCGTGTGATGCAAGGGTCAGAGCTTGCGATCGCCGAGGACGGAGAGATCCTCTATCGCGGGCCAATCCTCATGGCCGGATATTGGCAAAACGACGAAGCAACCGCCGAAGCGCTCCAGGACGGGTGGCTCCACACGGGCGATATAGGGCATATCGATGAGGACGGGTACCTGTACATCACTGATCGGATCAAAGACATTATTGTTACCGTTGGTGGCAAAAACGTTGCGCCCCAGCCGATCGAATCGCTCCTGCTTGCGGACCCACTGTTCGAGCACGCCGTGATCCTCGGAGACAATCGCCCATTCCTCACGCTCCTCGTCAAGCCATCGCTGCCGCACGTGCAGGAACTCGGCAAGGCGCTACGCTGGCCCGGCGAGGTCGCGGACTGGCTCCGCAGCACGGAGCTCCTCGAGGAGCTGCGCCGCCGCGTGAGCGAACTGACAGCGAACCTTCCCCGGCAGGATCAGCCGAAGGAAACTGCGATCATGGATGAGGAGCCGACGTTGGAAAACGAACTGCTCACACCGACGCTAAAGATCCGCCGACGTAACGTCGAGAAGCGCTTCGCCGCGATCATCGATGAGATGTACAGGCGATTAGAAAAGCGCCGGAGAGGGTAGCGTTCGTTAGTCTCGGGGTGGCCGCTGGCGAAGCTTCTTGATCTGCGATCGACGCCGTTTGGCCTCCGCGTGACGGCGGATCGACCCCTTCGTGGGTTTCGTCGCGCGCCGTTTCGGCGGGGGAGGAGCAAGTCCTGCGCGCACGATTTGGGCGAGTTTGCGGGCGGCCTCATCGCGGTTGCGCATTTGGGAGCGGTGCTCGGAGGCCGTCACGAGAATTTCAGAACCTACCAAGTGAGCCGCGGCGCCTTCGCGAATTCGTTCGCGCTGTGATTGGCTCAGCACGCCGCTTGCGTCGATATCCCACCGCAACTCTGCGCGCGTGTCGGTTGTGTTGACGTGCTGGCCGCCCGGACCCGAGGAGCGCGAAAACCGCCACCGGAGCTCACCGGCGGGAATCACGAGCCTCGAAGTCACCTGTAGATCCACTCATTCACTGTGCCACACGTGGCTGCGCGTGCCGGAGCGGCAAACATGAGGAGTCGGCTCCCCTATACTCATCGGGTGCAGATGTTGCAGGCAATGAGGCGAGACGTCTCTCTTTCGGCGATTGTGGCTGGGATCGTTGCCACGCTTGTTGGCTACTCTGGATCCCTCGTGATCGTGCTCGAAGCGACGCGTGCGTCTGCGGCAACGGATGCGCAGATCGGTTCGTGGATCTGGGCGATTTCAATCGGCAGTGGCATTGCGGGTCTAGCGCTGACGCTGCTCACCCGCGTGCCGATCATCGTCGCGTGGTCCACGCCCGGCGCCGCGCTCCTCATCTCCTCACTCGGCGGCTACACCTTCGCCGAAGCCGTTGGCGCCTTCCTCGTCGCCTCGGTCGCCGCTGCTGTGTTTGGGTGGACCGGCTGGTTCGGCAAACTTCTTGCGAAGGTTCCCGTCCCGATCATGCAGGGCCTCCTCGCCGGAGTTTTGTTGCCGTTCGTCGTGCTTGGTGCCAAACAATTTGAGACGGCGCCCCTCCTTGCTGGCGCTGTCGTCCTCACCTTCTTTATCGGCAGGCGGTTCTTTGACCGTTACGCCGTGCCCGCCGCTCTTGTCGTTGGGATGGTTCTGTCTGTCGCAATGGGAGAGTTTGGTGAGATCGCCGCCGAGTTCGCGTTAACGATCCCAACGTTCACGATGCCCGCCTTTAGCGCCTCGGCGATCCTCAGCGTTGCGGTGCCCTTGTTCATCGTGACGATGGCTTCCCAAAACGCGCCCGGACTCGCGCTCCTGCACCACCACGGATACGAGGTCGATGACCGTCTCCTCGTCGGAGGAATCTCGACTCTGAGTGCCGTGCTCGCTCCGTTTGGAAGCCACGGTATCTGCATGGCGGCGATCACCGCGGCAATCGCGACGGGCCCAGAATCGCACCCTGACCGAGATCGGCGCTACATCGCCGGGGTCTCTGGGGCGATTATGTACCTCAATGTTGGGGCATTCGGCGGATATGTCATCTCGGTGTTCCAGGCGATTCCAGCGCCGGCGATCACGACGCTTGCGGCCGTGGCGCTGCTGTCGTCGACTCTTGGCGCGCTCCGCGGTTCGATGAGCGGGGATGGCCCAACCTCGATCGCTGCGCTCGTCACGCTCGTGACGACGATGTCGGGCATCGTCATCTTCAGCGCCGGCAGCGCGTTCTGGGGAATCGTTGCCGGGTCGGCAACCTACCTGCTCATACGGCCGCGAAGGACGCTTGGGAGATAACGGATCTAGGCAGTAACTGCCGCTTTGCGACGGTTGCGGATCTCGGCGATCGTGCGAATCGTGCTGAGCCCGCCAAGCCAGGCAATCGATGCCCACCACAGCACCCACGCGAGGATCGGGCGGTCAGGGTGTTGGATGATGAGAACGACCGTGGCGCCAATCCAGGCGAGCGCGGCAGCGATGTTGATCGGCATCGCTTGCTTCACTCGGAATGGATGCACAAACGTCAGCGGAGAAACGGTGAGCACCGCGAGGATGATCGTTGCAATAATGTTGACGGTCGCCGAGGTTCCAAGGATCCACATGAACACCGCGACGATGTTCCACGCGGCAGGAAAGCCCATGAAGTAGTAATCGTCGGTCTTCAGAGCGAGGTTGCAGTAGCAGAACAACGACGAGACGCAGATGACGATGAAGAGGAAGAGCGCCGTCTTAAACGAGCCCATCGGGATGTGTTTGTAGATAAACACGGCGGGGATAAACGTCCACGTGAGGAAGTCGACGATGTTGTCGAGGGTACGGCCATCAAACATCGGTGCGTGGCGCAGAACGTCAGCTTTGCGCGCGAGGGTGCCGTCGACGCCGTCAACAATGAGCGCAATACCGAGCCACAACCACATGGCGGTGATGCGCCCTTCGATGAGCGCGAGGGCTGCCAGGCTTGCCCAGACTGCACCTGAGAGTGTGAACGCGTGCACGGACCACGCGAGTGTGCGGCTCAGGAGCGAGGATGCCTGCTGGGGAGGGGGTTCGCCGTTCTCGACTGTGGGCTGCATGAAGGACATGGTTTAAAGGATAGGCGCAATCGGCCTGATTATTGGTCATTCTGAAGGATGATGTCTCCTTCGAGTGTGCGACCGAGAGGGGATCGTTGAGTGAGTGGAAGCAGCACATCGCAGAGCGGAATAGAGAAGAATGGAGATATGCGTATTGTTGTGCTCACTGGTGCTGGAATTTCTGCCGAATCTGGGGTCGCGACGTTTCGCGACAGCGGGGGGCTGTGGGAGGGCTACGACGTCCATCAAGTGGCAACCCCGGAAGGCTTTGCGTCGGACCCCGACCTCGTGCTCCGGTTTTATGATGAGCGGCGAGCACAAGTGCTCACTGTTAAGCCGAACCCGGCCCATGAAGCGCTTGCGCGGTTAGAGGAGCGTCTCGGAGACAAGCTCACGATCATCACTCAAAACGTCGATGACCTGCACGAACGCGCTGGCTCAGTCAACGTCGTCCACATGCATGGGCAGTTGCTCAGCGCGTGGTGCACCGCGTGTGGCAGCAAGCATCCCTGGCGCGGGGAACTACGGCCGCGCCCGGCGTGCCCAGAGTGCAGCAAACCGCGGCTGCGCCCCGACATCGTGTGGTTTGGGGAGATTCCTTACCACATGGAGAAGATTGAGCGGGCGCTCGTGCGCGCCGATCTGTTCGTCTCGATCGGAACCTCGGGAAGTGTGTATCCAGCGGCTGGGTTCGTTGATCTCGCGAACCGGTACGGCGCGAAGACGCTGGAACTCAACCTCGAACCCAGCGGCGGGCACTCGTTCTTCGACGAGGCGCGCGTCGGACCCGCAAGCCTACTTGTCCCGGAGTGGGTCGATGAAGTGCTCGCTCAGGATCTTCCCAGGCTGGGATGGTACGAATAAAGAGATAGGCGGGCACCAAAAATCTTTTTGAGAAAGTGGTGAGAGCCGTGGCAGTCACGCCAAACGGAGCACGAGATCTAAAAGTTGACGTTCTGGTGATTGGCACAGGAACCGGCATGGCGGCAGCCCTGTCGGCCCATGAACAGGGACTCAGTGTGCTCCTTGTTGAAAAGACCGAATACGTGGGCGGATCGACGGCGTTATCGGGCGGTGGTGTGTGGATGCCAGCAAACCCCGCGCTCACTGAAGCGGGATCGGGCGACACGATCGAGCAGGGCTTGACCTACACCGAATCAGTCGTGGGGGACACCTCACCGGCCGAACGCTGGAGGTCGGCAATCGAGAACGGCCCAGCCGCGATCGCGATGCTGCAGCGGATGACGCCGCTAGACTTCATGTGGGCAAGAGGATACGCCGACTACCACCCCGAAAACCCCGGCGGCCACGCTGTTGGCCGCACAATCGAATCAAACCCATTCGATGCTTCCGTACTCGGGGAAAATCGCACGTACCTGCGCCCAACGGACTTGTCAGCGCCTGTGCCAATGCCGATCACCTCGGTGGACTACCGATTGATGAACCTCATGGCGCGGATTCCGCTCAAGGCCGTCCCTCGAATTATCAAGCGCGTCGCCCAAGGTGTCGGCGGAATGGTCTTTGGGCGCGAGTACCTCGCCGGCGGTCAAGCGATCGCGGCGGGAATGTTCGCAGGGGTGCTCGACGCGGGCATTCCTGTGTGGACTGAGGCCGAACTCACCGAACTCATCCATGACGGCGGTCAGGTCACCGGTGCCCGGATTACCCAGAACGGTAAGACGGTGACGGTCACTACGCGCCGCGGCGTCGTTCTCGCCACCGGCGGGTTCGACCACAAGATGGAATGGCGGCACGAGTACCAGTCGGAACGCCTCGGTGAGTGGTCGCTTGGCAACCCCGGCAACACCGGTGATGGGATTAAGGCGGCGCAGGAGGTTGGTGCCGATGTTGCTCTGATGGACCAGGCGTGGTGGTTCCCCGCGGTGGCGCCCATTGATGGCGGCAAACCGACGGTGATGCTCGCGGAGCGTTCCTTGCCGGGCTCGCTCTTGGTCAACCAAGACGGTGAGCGCTTCATCAACGAATCCATCGACTATATGTCCTTTGGCCAGTACTTCCTCGAAACAGAACGTGCGGGGGCACCCATTGAGAAGATGTGGATCATCTTCGATCAGGAGTACCGCAACAGTTACGTGTTCGCCGCTGGGCTTTTCCCGCGGATGCCCATCCCGCAGGAGTGGTACGACGCCGGCATTGCGTTTCGGGGTGACTCTCCGGAACAGCTAGGTGTCGCGATGGGGGTGGATCCGCAGGCGCTGCGCACGACGATCGCAGAGTTCAACCGCATGGCGGCTGCTGGAATCGACTCACAGTTCCACCGTGGAGATTCGGCCTATGACCGCTACTACGGCGACCCAACGATCACCCCGAACCCGAACCTGCGCCCGCTGCGGGGCAAGCCGCTCTACGCGGTGGAGGTTGTGCTCTCTGACCTCGGCACGTGCGGTGGGGTCCGAGCCGATGGTTCCGGGCGCGCCCTGAACGCTGCTGGTGATGTCATCACGGGGCTGTATGCCATCGGTAACGTTGCAGGCAACGCCTACGGCCACACGTACCCCGGTGCTGGCGCGACGATCGGGCAAGGGATCGCTCTCGGGCATGCTGCCGCCCTCGATCTGGCAAACCGGCGGTGAGTAAACCCGGCCGCGCAGCCACCCCCGCGCTCGCTGCACTGCAGCGCGCGGGGGTTACCCACACTGTGCGCCGCTACGAGCATGACCCTTCGGCCGACTCCTTCGGTCAAGAAGCCGCCGAAAAACTTGGCCTTGAGCCTCGACGCGTGTTCAAAACCCTCATGGTGACTGAGCAGGGCGATCCTCGCAACCTCGCGATCGGAATCGTCCCTGTCAGCGGCCACCTCAGCCTCAAAGCCATGGCGCAGGCCATGGGAGTGAAGAAGTGCGCGATGGCCTCGGTCGACGTAGCGGAGAAGACAAGCGGCTATGTAGCCGGAGGAATCTCCCCGCTTGGTCAACGCCGTCAATTACCGACGTTCATCGACCAAACCGCAGATCAGTGGGAAACGATCTTTGTCTCTGGTGGGCAACGTGGTCTTGACGTTGAGCTTGCGCCGCGTGATTTGCTCAGACTCACCCACGGAACCTACGCGCAAATTAGTGACTAAAGTCACTAACACGACTTGGTAGGTGCGCCGTCTAACGTTATTTGCGCAGGTCAGTTAGGCTATTTCCATGGGGATGGGTGGATCAAGCGCAACGCGCGCAGAATTACTCTTGGCCGCGGCGCTTGAAATAAGAGAGCGCGGTTATAGTGGGGCGTCTTTCTCTTCGGTGGCGGCTCGGCTTGGATTAACCAAGGGTGCGTTTGCCTATCACTTCCCAACAAAGCGCGACATTGCCGTGGCGCTAATGGACGAGTTTTCCAACGCATTTACCCGGGCAATCGAGCACTCTCGCGAGAAGTTCCCGAAGAACAACCTCAAAACGGCGATGAGTGCGCTTATTGAGATCGAACTCGAAGCGGAAAACGACCCCGTGGTTAGCGCCGCGTTCACGCTCATGCTCGACCCTCAACCACCGGTTGATGACATCCACGAAAAGTTCTTGTGGTGGATTGAGATCTTTAAAGAGTTCATCCAAAACGCCGTCGAGGCGGACGAAGTCGACCTGCCCGTGCCTTTGGATGACGCAGCAGAGTTCCTCATCGTCTCCCTCCTTGGGCTAACCACCCTCAGCCGGCGCACGCTAGGTAACCGGGGTGTCAAGGAATCGATGCACTTGCAGCTGCTGTTCACCGCGATCGGGGTTCGAGACATCGATGAGTTCCTCGGCGACACGCTCCTACAGCCCGTGAGCTAACCGCGGCGCAGCGCCCGCGATTGTTCGCGTACTGTGAGAACTGGCAGACTGGGGCCGTACGTCGGCCGCCAGGCCAGCGGTGAAGGAGTGAAATGTCAATCCGGATCGGAATTGTTGGCTACGGGAACCTTGGTCGTGGCGTCGAACAAGCGATCACCAAGCAGCCAGATATGGAACTGCGCGGGGTCTTTACCCGGCGCGACCCTGCCTCAGTGGACACTGCCTCTGGGGTCGGAGTATTTGCCTACGACGACCTGCTCGGTGATGCTTCCCCTGAACTCGACGTGCTGATCCTATGCGGTGGCTCCCGCTCGGATTTACCCGTGCAGACGCCGGAGCTCGCCGCTCGTTATAACGTCATCGATTCGTTCGACACCCACGCGCGTATCCCTGAACATTTCGAGGCTGTCTCGCGCACTGCTGCGACGACGACGGCAATAATCTCGTGCGGGTGGGATCCCGGCCTGTTTTCGATTAACCGGATCTACGCCGAGGCAGTTCTGCCTGATGGGGTCACTTCAACGTTCTGGGGCAAGGGCCTGAGCCAGGGGCACTCCGATGCGGTGCGCCGAGTCCCCGGGGTCGCTGATGGCGTGCAGTACACGATCCCGTCAGAAGCCGCGATGGCGGCAGCGCGTGCCGGCGAGGCCAGCGGAGCCTCGGCCACGAGCAAGCACACGCGCCACTGCTACGTCGTAGCCGAGCCTGGCGCGGACATCGAGGAGATTCGCACAGCGATCACGACGATGCCTGACTATTTTGCCGACTACGACACGACTGTTGAATTCATAACCGCAGAGGAACTCGCGCGCGACCACCAGGCAATGCCGCACGGTGGGTTCGTGATTCACTCGGGCCACACGAGCCCGGGGAACCAGCAGGTCATCGAATATTCCCTTCAGCTCGGGTCGAACCCCGAATTCACGGCAAGCGTTCTTGTTGCGTATGCGCGAGCAGCCTACCGACTGGCGCAGCAGGGCACGTTCGGGGCACTGACGCCGTTTGACGTGGCACCGGGGCTCCTGCACCCGAGAGACGCCACAGACTTGAGAAAGCACTACCTCTAGGAGCACCCATGGTGAGTGTGAAAGATCTGACGGACTACCTCAACGAGCGATTTCCCGAAAAGTCTGCAGAGCCGTGGGACGCCGTCGGACTCACCGTGGGCCGCGATGAAGCACCAGTCGCCTCGATCCTCTGCGCGGTTGATATCGACCCCATCGTCGTAGCCGAGGCGATCGAACTCGGCGTCGACATGATCATCACGCACCACCCACTGTTTCTTTCCGGCACGATCACCGTCGCCACACGCACCCCTAAGGGTGCGATGGTGCACGACCTCATCCTCAACGACATCGCCCTGTACACGGCGCACACCAACGCCGACATCGCTGCCGGGGGAGTGAACGATGGGCTCGCCGAACTCCTCGGCGTGCGTGACACCAGGCCTCTTGCACCCTCGACGTATTCCGGAGATAACCCAGAGGTGGGCATCGGCCGGATCGGACGCCTCGAAAAGCCCATGTCGCTGACAGAGTTTGCCCAGGTGGTTGCTGATCGGCTTCCAGCAACAGCCCACGGAGTCCGCATCCATGGTGATCTCGACCGACAGATAGAAACGGTCGCTGTGTGCGGCGGATCGGGAGATAGCTATATCGACGCGGCCCACGAAGCCGGGGCTGACGTGTACCTCACGGCAGACCTGAAGCACCACAAGACCGCCGAGGCCGGACACCGAGACGATGCGCCGGCCTTCATTGATGTCGCGCACTTCGCCTCCGAATGGGCATGGCTTCCCGCCCTTGCCGAGGATCTGAGGGAGAAGTTCGGCGTAAAAGTTCACGTGAGTACTCTCAACACGGACCCATGGACGGCTAGGCTGGATAGCACTGACGAAGGAGCCCGCACATGATGACTGCATCGGTTGAGGAACAACGGCACCTGCTCGATATCCAAGAGCTCGACACCCGCCTCGCACAACTTGCTCACCAGCGTCGCACCCACCCCACCCTGGCAACCCTCGAGGAGCTTCAGGGGCGGGCAGACGACCTGCAGCGGGCCCACACCCAAGCGGAAGCAGCCGCCGCCGATGCACGCCGAGAACTGCTCAAAGCAGAAGCCGACGTCGACCAAGTCCGCAGCCGGACCGAGCGTGGCCAAGAAAAATTGAGTTCTGGGAACGCCACCGCCCGAGAACTGCAGAACATTACCTCCGAGCTGGAGGCTCTTCAGCGCCGCCGAGAAGTGCTGGAGGAAGCACAGTTGGAGCAGATGGAGATCGTCGAACAATTGGAGGATGACCTCGAAGCGATCGGCGCCTCACTCAGCGCAATCACCGCGCAGATTGAAGAGGTCACGCAGGAGCGTGATGAGGTGTTCGCGCAGTTGGACGAGGAACGAGACTCTGTTGCCGCCTCGCGGGCGCGCCTCGCCGAAGGTATTCCAGCAGCACTGCTCGACCTGTACGAGAGCGTCCGTGCTCGCACTGGCGGGCTCGCGGCCGTGCCGCTGCGGGGTGAAGCAACTGTCGGGATCAACGTTCCCCTTAGCTTGACTGAGAAGGCCGCGATCAAGGCCGCACCACCGGAGCAGATCATCCAATCGGAGGAGTACGACTACCTCCTCATCCGGGTCGAGGATTAGCGGCCGGCTTAAAGCAGGGTGAGCTCCAGCACGTGCGTCTCGCGCGGCCCTGCTTCCAACGTCACGCTGCGGTACTCGGTGCCGATGAGTTCCTGTGCTGCGCCGAGCACTCCATCCGGCGAGGTTGGCAGCGGCTCGCCGCGGGCTAGAAGATGCCGTGTGAGCACGCCGCGGTGATGCTTAGCGAAATGGGAAACGACCGTAGGTTTGCCATCGCGGAGCTCGATTGCACGGACACTGATCCACGGAACCGTAGGGCGCCACAACCGAACGTAAGTACCCGAACGGCAATCGAGAACGAGTGGGGGCGCTGCGTCGTCCAAAATCTTCGATACGGCGGGCGCGAGAGAGGGCAGCGGTGCGCCAACAGTCGGGAGCTTGGCTGTGGGAGGAAGACGATACGTTGCGATCCGGTCACTCGGGCGCACGAAACCGTACAGCGGCGATGCGATGAGGATGGCCTCTTCGGCGCGGCTGGATGCGCTGGCATCCAGGGAGGTGAAGTCGAGGGCATCAAACAGCACCCCAGTAAACGCGGTCGAGGCGGGTGCTGCCGGGGCCGTCCACAGATGGACGTTGGCCTCGACACGGGCACGCGCACCCTTGGGGGCGCCGAGGGAGTCCGGGTTATCGCGCGAGACGGCAATGAGATCATTGATGATTGCCGTCCGCATCTCGGTTAACTCCGGTGCCCAGAACGTGGAGAGGTTGAGAGGATCTCCGGAAGTAGGCGCCGTCATCGCCTCAGAGGGAGGCAGCAGAATTAACACACGCGTCACCTTAGCGTAAAGTGAGGGCGGGTGAGTCGGCCGGGTGGCCGCGTCGCAGAAATGCGCCGAGGAACGTCCGGACTCCGAAGAGCACGGTGGTGGGTAACGCCCACCCGGGGCGACCCGCGGGAAAGTGCCACAGAAAAGATACCGCCACACACGTGGTAAGGGTGAAAGGGTGGTGTAAGAGACCACCAGCACCCCAGGTGACTGGGGTGGCTAGGTAAACCCCACCGGGAGCAAGATCACGCAGCGCACGCCTGAGGGCTGCTCGCTCGATGTGCGCGGGTGGATCGCTTGAGGTGCACGGAGACGTGCATCCTAGATGGATGGCCACCGGTTAGCGAAAGTTGATCACAGAATCCGGCGTATAGGCCGGCTCACCCGCTCAACTATTGAGCAGAAGCGAAGGCTGCTGCCCCAACGATGCCCGCGCTGTTACGCAATGCTGCCGGCACGATCTCGGCGCGCGTGTTCAAAAGGTGAAGAAACTTATCGTGATCCTTCGAGATCCCGCCGCCGATGATGAACATGTCGGGGGAGAAGAGGAACTCAACCGTTTCGAGGTAGCGTTGCAGGCGCACGGCCCATTCTTCGTACGTGAGGTTCTCGCGAACCTTGATCGAGGCGGCGGCGCGTGATTCGGCGTTATATCCGTCGATCTCGAGGTGACCGAGCTCGAGGTTTGGTACGAGCACGCCGTCATTAACGAGAGCCGACCCGATTCCTGTGCCGAGGGTGATCGTCAGGACCATCCCCTCAACACCTCTACCCGCCCCGTAGAGGGTCTCCGCGTACCCGGCGGCATCGGCGTCATTAACAACGACAGCCTCGATTCCAGACTGCTCGCTGAAGAGCTCAACGAGGTTGCGGTCGACCCAATCGCCATCCATGTTCGCCGCGGACCGGCACACGCCGTGCTGGATGATACCGGGGAACGTGATGCCGACTCGGGCGTGTGTGGGCACGTCAAATTCTTTCAGGATCGCCGTGATGACCTCCGCAACGGCCTCGGGCTTAGCTGGGCGCGGGGTCGGGATACGTACGCGTTCGGCGAGCAGTTCACCGGTGCGAAGGTCAACGGGCGCGCCCTTAATACCAGAGCCGCCAATGTCGATTCCGAACGCAATCTGGGGGTCAAAAAAGTCCATGCTGGTAAGTCTATGGCGTGAAATGATGAACCAGTGTAAGACTCTAGGTAAGAGTAGGAGGAGAACAATGATTCGCCGACGCAAAACGCCAGATGCGGAACATGCTTACTACTACAACACCGAGACGGGTGAGGTTGAGCATGGGATGCTCAGTTCCTTCACCAACCGTCTCGGGCCTTACCCAACGCGGGCTGCGGCAGAACACGCCAAGCAGATTGCGCGAGCGCGCAACGAGGCATGGGAACTCGAAGACCGCGAGTGGAGCGACGACCTTGAAATGGATGACGACTAGTAGCAGTGCATGCACCCTTCGACCTTGACCACATCGGTGAAGGTCTAGCTTTCGCCGCGCTCAGCGATCAACTTCATTCATCATTTGCCGACGGCGCTGCCGTCATTAACTCCCCTCCTGGTTCAGGTAAGACGACGTACGCGCCCCCTGCGTTGGCCAATCATCTTCTCTCCTCGGGCGCCTCGGGCAGGGTCGTCGTGACGGCGCCGCGCCGGATTGCCGTACGTGCCGCCGCCCAGCGTTTGGCTACCCTCGATCGCAGCCCACTGGGTCAACGCGTTGGGTTTACGATGCGCGGGGATCGAGCACTCCAGCGGACGACGCTCGTAGAGTTCGTGACACCCGGAGTTTTGCTACGCCGGCTACTCACCGATCCCGGACTCACCGGTGTTGATGGTGTGATCCTCGATGAGGTACACAGCCGATCGCTAGAGATGGATCTCCTCCTCGGGATGGTCGCCGAGGTTCGGCAAATGCGCCCCGAACTCATTTCCGTGGCGATGTCTGCGACGATCGATCCACATGTGTTTTCTCGGCTGCTCGACGATGCACCGGTTCTCGTGAGCGAGGGGCGTCAGTTCCCTGTCGATATTTCGTACGCGCCCTTTCAGGAGTCGAGGTTCGACGATCGCGGCGTCAGTCGCCGCTTTCTTGATCATGTTGCGGACGTGACGGCGCGAGCCGCCTGGGAGCATCACGGTTCTGACTCGCTCGTGTTCTTGCCCGGGCGCAGCGAGATTTTCTACGTCGTTGACGCGCTACGCCGCTCGCTTCCAGACTATGAAATTCTTCCGCTTTACTCTGGGGTGGACACAGCGATTAGCACGCGAGTTCTTGCCGGGCGCGGCGATGGTGACCCACCCCGGGTCATCGTCTCGACGGATGTGGCCGAGTCATCCCTGACCGTGCCAGGGGTCAACCTCGTGATCGACTCGTGTCTATCGCGAGAAGTTCGCCGAGACGCCGGGCGTGCCATGAGCGGCCTCGTCACCGTGACAGCGGCGCGCGCGTCAAGCCAACAACGCTCGGGCCGCGCTGGGCGCCTCCGCGAAGGCTGGGCGTACCGGTGCATCGATGAAGCGGGTTACGCAGCTGCGCGGCCAGCGCCCACGCCGGAGATTCTCACGAGCGACCTCACCGAGACGGCGCTGATGCTTGCCGCGTGGGGAACGCCCGGTGGCGCCGGACTCACCCTCGTGGACTCTCCGCCCGCCGACGCCCTGAACGATGCGCACCTCGAACTCATCCGCATCGGAGCACTGGGGGAGGATTTGCGCCCAACAGATCTGGGGCGCATCCTCGCCACCCTGCCGCTGTCCCCAAACCACGGCAAGGGGCTCATCGACGGCGCCGCGGCGTTTGGGCAGCAGGCTGCCGCAGAAATCATTTCACTCATCTCGATGGATCTGCCGTCTCGGGATCCGAGCCTGTCGTCCTTGCTGCGAGAGCTTTCCAGCCGGACCCATCCCCAGCACGGGTCGTGGAAGAGCGAAGCCACGCGCCTAGGTCGAATGCGCATTCCCGCACCAGCGAGTCCGCCTCCAGAGTTTGACGAACAGCACAGGCTCGGAATTGTCGCCGCACTCGCTGGTGGCCGGATCGCCAAGCGTGACGGCGATTCATACCTGTTCACGAGCGGAACGCGCGGGCAACTCCCTCCCGGGAGTAGCCTCGATGGGGAAGAGTGGCTCGCCGTCACAAACATCGCGCGAACCTCGACCCGCTCCGCCGAGCGGACGGGAGCAATCATTCGGGCAGCCGCACCAATAACGGCTGATGCCGCCGCCGCGATCCACGGCCTCACGCGGCTACGACGCACGAGCGTAGATGAGGGGCGTGTCATTGGACGTGAGGAACGCAGGCTTGGAGGGATAGTTCTTTCCTCAACTTCTGTGCGACCCACCGCTGATGAGGCTCGTGAGGCGTTACTGAGTTTCATTTCTGATGAAGGCCTTGAGGTGCTGCCCTGGACGCCCGCTGCCCGTAACCTTCGCGGACGCCTCTCGCTGCTCCATCGCTACCTCGATGGCTGGCCAGCTGTCGATGACGAGGCATTGCTTTCTGATCTCGACTGGCTCGCTGGCTTCATTACGGGCACTTCTGTCAAGAAGATTCCCGTCGAGAAAGCACTCGCGGCACTCGTGTGCGGCAGAGCGTACGAGCTCGATACCCTCGCGCCGCAGTACTTGCGCGTCGCATCGGGCCGGGACGTTCGCATTGATTACCCGTACCCGGCCGGTGATGCGGTGAGCATCAGCGTGAAGCTGCAGGAGTGCTTTGGCATGGCAACAACCCCGCGGATCGCTGGCGGTCAGGTACCCGTAGCGATCGAACTGCTCTCGCCGGCGGGACGGCCGCTCGCGCGCACGATCGATTTAGAATTTTTCTGGCGCGAGGTGTATCCACAGATCCGGGCAGAAAACCGGGCGAGGTACGCCAAGCATCCCTGGCCTGAGGATCCGTGGACCCACAAGGCGACCGCTGCGACGACACGGCAGTTACGCCGGCGCTAATCGCCCATGCCTCGGGCGCGAGAAATTTCCCGGCCGACTACACTTGCTAGTGGTCGAAGGTGTGTTCTTGGGCAGGGAATGTTCCGGCGCGAACCTCGTCGGCGTAGGTCGCAGCTGCTTCTTTCAACGCCTTGCCCATTTCCAGGTAGCGTTTAGCGAAGCTCGGTGACCAGTCGCCCATGCCCGCGAGATCAAGCCACACGAGCACCTGTCCATCACACGCAGGGCCCGCTCCGATGCCGATGGTCGGCACGTCGAGCACCTCTGTCACCTGGGCCGCAACGGGGCCGGGCACCATCTCCAGCACCACTGCGATTGCGCCTGCATCTTGGAGTGCTTTTGCCTCAGCGGATAGCCGCTCCGCGGCACCATCACCTCGACCTTGGATGCGTTTGCCGCCAAGAAGGTTCTCTGACTGTGGAGTAAAACCAATGTGCCCCACGACGGGAATACCCGCCTGGGTCAGAACGCGCACGTGATCGGCGACTTCGCTTCCTCCCTCGATTTTGACGGCGTGTGCATGCCCTTCTTTAAGCATGCGGACGGCGTTCTCAAAAGCTAGTTCGGGGGAGAGCTCGTAGGTTCCAAACGGGAGGTCTGCTACCACCATTGCGCGCTTCGTGCCCCGGCTGACCGCCCGCACCACGGGGATGAGTTGATCGACAGTGACAGGGATCGTCGATTCGAGGCCAAGCATGTTGTCGCCGTAGGAGTCACCTACGAGAAGCATGTCGATGCCGGCAGCATCGAAAATTTGCGCCGTTGGCGTGTCGTAGGCAGTGAGCATCGTGATGCGTTCACCGCGTTCCTTCGCTTGACGCAAGTGGTGAACGCGTACGCGGCGCGGTGGATCAACTGGGGGCAGTGCAGAGCCAGAATCGTTCGTAGCCATGGAAAACCTTCGTTAGCGTCCACGCATGGCGCGGCGGTCAGGGCGAACCCGCATCGGGTCGATGCCCTTGGGGATCGGCAGGCGAGTCTGCTGCAGGGCACGCATGCGTCGACCAATCTCGGCAACCTGGTGCTTGGTGAGAGTGGACTTCAGTCGCTGTATGTGGCGCACGAGCTTCGGCAGAGGCACCTGGCCTTCTTCGCGACCCGACTGCACCTTAACGACCGGCACGTTCGGGATCACCCGCTGTACTTTGCGCTCCTCCGTGGCGAGGAGGCGCTCCACTGCGTTCGGTGGCCCCTCAGACACCAGTACAACACCGGGGCGCCCGACCATGCGGAACACCATGGCGCGCGTGCGTGGGTCAGCTGCTACCGGCTCGCTCTCGATGGTCCAGCCACGGCGGATGGTGCCAAGTGCCGCGGACACTGCGCCGGGTTCGCCTTCGATCCGTGCGTAGGCCTGGCGTTCAGCGCGTCGGCCAAGGAACCATGTCGCTGCTGGGAAACCAAGGAGAAGACCGAACACCCCGTACAACACCGGGCGCTGGAACCAGAAACCGATTCCCACGCTGATCGCGATCGCACCGAGCATGATCGCGAGGAGGATCCACACCGTGTTCGGTTCGTTTCGTTGAACCTGAACAAAGATGTCTTTGACCTGGTGATACCACCGGCGCTTTTTTACTTTAGGAGGCTTGGGTTCAGCCGATTTTTTTCTAGCCATGATAGGAACGATCTTACCCATGATTCTCCGCCCTCGCGCACCCCGAAGCGTATCCTTGGCAGATGGATATTCAATGCCCAGCCGCCGTCACATGCCTCGCGCCGGGCGAGGTGCCGCCAAAGGAAGTCGGTGGGCAACGCGTGGTCGCAGCGTACCTTTACGATGTCCCCGAGCCGGGACTATCGCTTGATTTGCCGATCGCCAGACTCCCGAGCAGAAAGTTCTGGGATGGTCTCCAAGCTGTTGCTGACTCCCATCGGGGCGAGGCTGTGGTGGTGTATGCCTCGAACCCGTTTCTCGACGAATCATTTCTTCGCGGCGCATCGCTGATCATGTCGTCCGACGGACCCCAGCGGCTCTAAACCCTGTGGATAACTCCACTCAGGGTGCCAGATCGCCTTTACTGGGGACATGTCCACCGTTTCTCCCACCCCTGCAGACAACCGCGTCTACCCCTTGACGAGCGTGCGCGCGAGCAAAGGCGGCCTGACCCTCGCAGAGACCTGGCGCCTCGTCCATGACCTCGCCTCGGAGCTTGGTGAACGTCGCCTCGCCGGCGAACAACGCGCTTCTCTCTCACCTGAACACATCGAGCTCGTTCGCCACGGCAGCAACTACCGAGCCTCGATCTTCGGAGACGGCGCTACATCTCGAACTGCCGGCGCGCTCTTCACCGCGCCGGAGGTCGTCAGTGGCGGACGGTCAAGTGAGTCAAGTGACGTGTGGATGGCCGCGCGTATTGCGTTTTGGGCAGCAGCCCCGAACGTGCGCCCCGTTGTCGGCGAGTACCTCCGCGTTGCACTTGGCACCGAACCAGATGCACGCCCGAGTCTTGCCGCGCTCACGGCAGAATCCGCGGAAAACGCGGCACCCGGGATCACGGTTCCCGATGTCGTCACCGACGTCGTCGATGTCGCGACGCCTGCCGTACCACGGGCTGCGCGTTCGCCGCGGATGCGGCGCAATAAGCGGCTCCCTCGCTCGCGGTGGCGTCCAGCCACCGGTGTGATCTGGACGCTCATCTTTGTTGCCGGGACTGCCACCCTCACGTACGGCGTCATGTCAACATTTCGCTCGAACCCGGTGCCTGCTGACTCGGCTGCGCCGATAGAAAACGAATTTTCCGAAACTCCTGAAGCGATTCTTAGTCGCCTCACCTCGACACGTGACCATGCGCTTGGGGGCCTTGATGAGGATTTGCTCGCTACCGTCACTGTTCCAGGATCGCTCGCAGCCCAGGCTGATGCGCAGTTGCTCGCATCCTTCATCGGCTCGGCGCCCGAGGGACTCACAACGGAGTTGCAGGTAACGAACGCCGTGGTCGACGGTGAGCGGATGACGATCCAGGCAGATCTTGCGCAGCAGGCGTTTCTTTGGCGGGGCGGCGCCCGCGATGGCACACACGTGGGGCAACTACCGCCACGGTGTGCGCAGTTCGACCTCGTCGTGTTTCAGGACGAGTGGCGTGTTGACCGCGTCAATGCCTGTGCCGCGTCAGCGACATCGGGGTAGGTGAACTCAAGACCTGCATCGAGAAGTTTCTGCGGAATCACTCGTTGACTTTGCAGGATTTCGTTGGCAAAACCGCCGAGCGCAAGGCGTAGGGCGAACGCTGGTGCTGGTATGAAAGAAGGTCGATTGAAGGCGCTGGCGACGACTTTCGTGAGGTCCTTGTTTGTTTCTGGGTGCGGGCTCGTGAGGTTGACGGGTCCGGTGACCTCGTTATCGAGGAGGAAGCGGACGGCTCCCACCCAGTCGTCGATGTGGATCCACGGCCACCACTGTTTGCCGGATCCCATCGGTCCGCCGAGGCCGAGTTTGATGAGTTTGAGCATTGGGCCCAGCGCTCCTCCATTGGGAGAGAGCACGATTCCTGTCCGCAGAAACGTGGTTGGGTGGCCTGCGACAACCGCTGGGGTCGCCGCATCTTGCCATGCGGCGCAGATGTCGGCAAGGATCGTACTGCCTCGGGTGCCGTGCTCGTCGGTTGGGGTGTTACCGGTATCGCCGTAGTAGCCAACGGCGTTGGCTTGGAGATAGCGAACTTTATTGGGAAGGTTCGCAATCGCTGTGGCGAGTGCCAGGGTCGGCTCGGTTCGGGAGGATTCAATGACGCGCAGGCGCTCGTTCGACCAGCGGCGATCACCAACACCGGCACCGCCAAGATTGATCACCGCCGTGACGCCGTCCAAAACTGTTGACGGTGGGGGAGTGCGAGCGTCCCACGTGACGGTGTCGACGGCGTCGTCGGGGCGAGGGTCGCGACGCACGAGCTGGCGCACGTGTCGCTCGGGGAGCGAGTCGCGCAGAGCCGTGCCAAGGAGACCTGAGGCACCAACGAGAAGAATGACCATATGCGTGATCATCGCACGTATGGCGCAAAAAAGTCAGGGGCCCGATCGAAAGCGATCGGACCCCTGATGAGGCGTGTTGCTTAGAGGCCGAGGTCGGACTCGAAGGCGCCTTCCTCGATGCGGTTCTTCACCTGGGTGAGGAAACGCGCGGCGTCAGCGCCGTCTACGAGGCGGTGGTCGTAGGAGATCGAGAGGTAGACCATGTCGCGAATGGCGATGGTCTCCTCACCGTCTTCTCCCTTGACAACCACGGGGCGACGCACGATCGTGCCAACGCCCATGATGCCAACCTGGGGCTGGAGCAGGATCGGGGTGTCGAAGAGTGCGCCACCAGATCCGGTGTTCGTGATCGTGAAGGTTCCACCCGAGAGTTCATCCGGGGTGGCCTTGTTCTCACGCGTGCGGGTCGCGAGGTCCGCGATCTTGCGTGCGAAGCCGGCGATGTTGAGGTCGCCTGCATCCTTGATCACCGGCACAACGAGGCCGCGTTCGGTGTC
>CAYVDF010000010.1:451-22621 GCA_964450475.1 uncultured Pseudactinotalea sp. | reverse complement strand
CGAACTCGCGGAAGATCTGCCCGTAGGACTTGCCGGCGATGTTGGCGAGCACGTTGAGGCGGCCGCGGTGAGCCATCCCGATGGCAACCTCATCGAGGTTGTTCTCAGCGGCGCGAGTGAGGATCTTATCGAGGAGAGGAATGAGCGATTCGGAGCCTTCGAGCGAGAACCGCTTCTGGCCGACGTACTTCGTCTGAAGGAATGTTTCGAACGCTTCGGCCTCGTTGAGCTTGTGCAGGATCTGCAGCTGCTCTTCGCGTGAGGGCTTCTCCCACTTGGTTTCGAGGCGGTTTTGCAGCCAGCGGCGCTGCGCGCCGTCGTGGATGTGCATGTACTCCGCACCGATGGAGCGGCAGTAGGCATCGCGCAGGCGACCAAGGATGTCGCGAAGCTTCATGCGGTTCGTGCCACCGAATCCGTTGGTGGGGAAGTACCGGTCAAGATCCCACAGGCTGAGCTGGTGGTTTTGCACGTCGAGGTCGGGGTGCTTGCGTTGGCGGTAGGCGAGCGGATCGATGTCCGCGATGAGGTGCCCACGCGAGCGGTACGCGTGAATGAGCTCCGAGATCCGGGCGGGCTTACCCATTTCGGCGATCGGGTCGAGCTCGAAATCAGCGACCCAACGAACCGGCTCATACGGCACGCGTAGTGCGGCGAAGATGCGGTCGTAGAACCCATCCTTGCCAAGAAGTTTATTGTGAATAATCCGCAGGAAGTCACCCGACTGGGCGCCCTGGATAATTCGGTGGTCGTAGGTCGAGGTCAGAGTGAGGACCTTGGAGACGCCCATCTTGGCGAGAGCGTCCGGAGATGCACCCTGGAACTCGGCCGGGTAGTCCATCGCGCCGACACCGATGATCGTGCCCTGGCCTGCCATGAGGCGCGGCACCGAGTTGACGGTACCGATCGTGCCGGGGTTGGTCAGGGTGATGGTGGTGCCCATAAAGTCATCGATCGTGAGCTTGTTATCGCGGGCCCTGCGAACGATGTCCTCGTATTCCTTCCAGAACTCCATGAAGTTCATGGACTGGGCGTTCTTGATCGAGGGAACGAGCAGCTGGCGGGTTCCGTCGGGCTTGGCGAGGTCGATCGCGAGCCCGAAGTTGACTGCCGAGGGTCGAAGGATGCCGGGTTTGCCGTCATCCTCCTTGTACGAGGCATTCATCGCGGGCATCTCAGCGAGCGCTTCGACGACGGCGAAACCGATGAGGTGCGTGAACGACACCTTCCCTCCGCGCGAGCGAGCGAGGTGGTTGTTCAGCACGATGCGGTTATCGATGATGAGCTTCGCGGGCATCGCGCGTACCGAGGTCGCGGTTGGCACGCTGAGTGAGGTCTCCATGTTGGTGACGACGCGGGCGGCCGGGCCACGAAGGCGCTCGACCTCATCGTCACCACCGGCGCTGCGCGGTTCGCTTTCAACCTCGACCTGGGCATACGGCGCGGTCGACGCGACGGCAACGGGCTGAGCCGGTTCCGCGTTGGGTGCTGGCGCAGCCGCGGGCGCTTTAGGAGCAACCGTTTGGATGGGAACGTCAGCTGGCGCCTGTGCTGCAGGGGCAGGGGTTTGTTCTGGCGCGGCAGTCTGGGCGGGCTGCGCTGGGGCAGCCGGGGTAGCGGGCTCGGCCGAGCGGTGCTGAGCAAAAAACTCGCGCCACTCCTCGCTCACTGAGTTAGGGTCGGACAAGAACTGTTCGTATTGCTCGTC
The DNA here is from genome assembly GCA_964450475.1 of uncultured Pseudactinotalea sp. Taxonomy (GTDB): domain Bacteria; phylum Actinomycetota; class Actinomycetes; order Actinomycetales; family Beutenbergiaceae; genus HY158. The sequence goes on along the minus strand of CAYVDF010000010.1, from coordinate 20,913 downwards.
GATGAGCCATTCGTTCCCGCCGAAGCTTTCGGATAAGGACGCTGGGTCATGCGGTGCCTGTGCGGACACGGGGGGGATCGCCTCTTCCACTCTCCAGTGAATATGTTCACCACTAACAGTATTGGATGGGCGAACTTTTCGCCCCCGTAGGAGGCCTTCGATGGCCTTTTTTCTTCCCATAGCGGAGTCCTTGAACACGTGTGTCAAGAGTGGGCAAAAATCAGGTCACTGATCTCACCGTTTCAGCCCTGCAAACCCTTAGCTGCGCGCGCCTACTGCCGGCAGCGTTACTCGGATGAGCGCACCGACGTTTCCCGGGGGATCAACGACCGCGATTTCCCCTCCGTGCAGGCCGACGGCCCACCGGGCGATCGCGAGACCGAGCCCAGTGCCACCAGTCGTCGGTTGCCCGGCGTGCGCCGGTGGATTACCGCGTTCGAACCGCTTGAATATCCGCTCGCGATCTTCCTTCGGGATCCCGCCGCCTTCGTCGTGGACATCGATGATAATCGAGTCATCGCGCTGGCTCGCCGAGACCGTCACCGCGCCTTTCGTAGGTGAATGTCGGACGGCGTTCTCCAGCAGGTTCGCAAGCACTTGCCGCAGGCGTGCCTCGTCTGCCGTAATTGTCAGGTCCGCGGGCTCGGTAGAGACCTCCCACGTGAGTTCTTTCGCTGCCGTGTGGGAGGCATCAGCGATGACGTCCTGCAAGAACGGAGCGAGAGGGATCTGCTCTAACGTGAGGTCGGCGGCACCGGCTTCGAGCCGGGAGAGGTCAAGCAGGTATGACACGAGCCCAGAGAGGCGCTCGGTTTGGGCGAGAGCTGATTCGAGGGCTACCGGGTCGGGGTCGATGACCCCATCGGCGAGGTTCTCCATCTGGGCACGCAATGCGGCGACGGGGGTGCGCAGCTCATGGGACACGTTCGCGACCATCTCTCGGCGCTGGGCGTCGAGAGAGTCGAGTTCGGCGGCCATCGAGTTGAATGCAGCGGCGAGCTCGCCGACCTCATCCTGGGAGTTCGTGTGGACTCGGGTGGAGTAGTCACCTTGGGCCATGCGGCCCGCGGCCGCTGTCATCTCTCTCAGCGGGCGGGTCATCCCTTGGGAGAGGATCTGGGTCACGAAGAACGAGGAAATAAACGCTACTGGGAAGGTTTGCAGAACCCCGAACCCAAACTGCAGCCCCGTCCATGTCACGCCGGCGTAGATGATCATCGTGGCAACGATGATGTACCCGAGCTTCGCTTTGATCGAGCGAACCGGGTCGAGTGGGCGCAGGTCGCGGTCTCGTGCCCGCGACCATAGAGAGGTCTTGTGCTCGCGCTCTGGCGTGGTCATGTCGTGGGCTCGAGAGCGTAACCGACCCCGTGCACGGTACGGATGAGGTCGGGTCCGAGTTTGCGGCGAAGCGCCTTGATGTGGGAGTCAACGGTGCGGGTGCCTGAGGCGTCGGCCCAGTCCCACACCTCCTCGAGCAAACGCTCCCTAGACAGCACGGTGCGCGGGCTTTGGGCGAGGCAGACGAGGAGGTCGAATTCCGTGGGGGTGAGGTGTGCTTCCTTCTTGTTGCGGAACGCGCGGCGCGCCCCCCGGTCGATCGAGAGGTCGCCGAGGGTGATTGGTGGCTCGCCGCCGGCGGCGCTTGCGGCAGCAGAGGCGCGCTCGACACGGCGCAGAAGAACTTTGAGACGTGCAACAAGCTCGCGCATCGAAAACGGCTTCGTCATGTAGTCATCAGCGCCTACCCCCAGGCCGATGAGCATATCCATCTCGTCATCGCGCGCGGTGAGCATGAGCACAGGTGGAGGAACCGGCAAGTCGGCCTGAATCCGCCGGCACACTTCCAACCCGTCGATGCCGGGGAGCATCACGTCGAGCACAATCAGGTCAGGCTGAAGCTGGGCGGCAGCGGCGACACCCGCGTGCCCATCGGCCGCGGTGCGTGCGCTCCACCCTTCGGCTTGAAGCCGGCGTGCAATCTGGTTGGCGATATCGGGCTCGTCTTCAATGATGAGTACGAGCGGAGCCTCATGATTTCCTGCCATGGCAATACTGTGTCATACCCCTCTAGCTTTCTGGTGCCCTATCCCTACGCCTTTAGCCCAAAAGGGCGATAGAGTGATGAGCACGATGTCTGGTCATAGTTGCCCAGTCGAGGCTGGAAAATGACCCTCGACTGGATATTCATTGGTCTGGGTGTAGCGCTCACGCTAGGCACCTTCGTTTTTGTGGCTGCCGAGTTTTCACTCGTGGCGCTCGACCCCGCCGTTATTGAGAAGCTACGCACCGATCCCAGCCCTGCCACCGCGCGCCGTGCCAACGGGGTACTCAAGGCGCTGAAGCACTTGTCGACCGAACTGTCTGGGGCGCAGGTCGGAATCACGCTGACGACGGTTCTCCTCGGCTACACCATGCAGCAGGCGATCGCGAACATCTTGACCGCCGCCCTCGGCACGTTTGCCGCCGCCGCGCTGGCGGGCGTCATCGCGGTGACGCTCTCGCTCATCATCGTCAACGCGTTCTCAATGCTCGTTGGTGAGCTCATCCCGAAGAACTGGGCGATCGCTGATCCGGTCGGTGTGGCGATGAAGGTCTCCCCGCTGCAACGCGGGTTCACCGCCCTGCTCCGCCCGCTTATCACGCTGCTCAACGCCTCGGCGAACCGGATCCTGCGGATCTTTGGTGTCGAACCGCGCGAGGAGCTCTCTGGCGCGCGCTCGGCTCCCGAACTCGCCTCCCTCGTACGACACTCGGCCCAAGCGGGCACACTCGATATCGGTACCGCGCGCTTGCTCACGCGCTCAATCGCGATCAACGAGCTCAGCGCCGTCGACGTCATGACCGACCGTCAACGCCTCGAAACCCTCCGCAAAGACGACATGATCTCTGACCTCATCGAGAAGTCCGCAACCACGGGCTTTTCTCGATTCCCGGTTATCGCTGAAACCTCCGATGAGATCGTCGGCGTCGCCACGCTACGCCGCGCGATCGCCGTGCCGTACGAAAAGCGCACTGAGGTGCCCGTGGGCGCCGTCATTGAACCGATTTCCTCCGCACCCGAAACGATGATGCTCGCCCCGTTGCTCGTGGAGCTGCGCGACCGGGGTGCGCAAATGATGGTGGTCGTCGATGAATACGGCGGCACCGCCGGCATCGTCACGCTCGAAGACGTCGTCGAAGAAATCGTCGGCGAAGTAGCCGACGAACACGACCGCCTCCGCCACGCAGTGCGCCGCACGCCCGCGGGCGAGTGGCTGATTCCCGGTACGCTGCGCCCCGATGAGCTCCTCACCCACACCGGCATCACCGTCCCTGAGGATCCCTCGTACGAAACGATCGGGGGCCTCATCCTCAGCGAACTCAGCCGCCTGCCCGAAGTCGGCGAGGCCATCACCGTTGAGAACGTCACGATCACCGTTGAACGGCTAGTGGGCCGGCGCATCGAGGAGCTCCGCGTGGCCGAGGTGGGGGAGGAGCAATGAGCGTTAGCGTCGCCCTCATCCTCACCGTCGTCCTGCTCGCAGGCAACGCATTCTTCGTCGGCGCGGAATTCGCCGTCATGTCGGTGCGTCGAGCTCAACTCGAACCGCTCCTAGCCGACGGCGCGCGAGGAGCCAAGACGACGATGTACGCCGTCGAACACGTCTCCCAAATGCTCGCGACCGCGCAACTGGGCATCACCGTGTGTTCAACGAGCCTCGGCGCCGTGGCCGAACCCGCGCTCGCCGGCCTCGTCGAGGGACCGCTCGTGCGCCTCGGGCTGCCCGCGGGGACCGCGCACATTTTTGGATTTACGGCGGCGCTCGCGATCGTTATCTACCTGCACGTCGTGCTCGGGGAGATGGTTCCAAAGAACCTCGCCGTCTCCACCCCGCTTCGCGCCGCGTTGCTGTTCGCCCCGCCGCTTGTGTGGATATCCCACGTGCTTGGCCCGATCGTCAGAGGGCTCGATTCGCTCGCTAACCTGTTCCTGCGCGCGTTCGGGATCGAGCCCAAGAGCGAAGTCAGCAGCACGTTCACTGCGGAAGAGGTCGCCTCGATCGTTGCACGCTCCCAAGAAGAGGGCCTACTCGAAGACGAAGTCGGCCTCCTCGCCGGCGCGCTGGAGTTCTCCCGCTACGAAGCCGGCCACGTTATGGTGCCGCTGGAGCAGGTCATCTCCCTGCCACAAGATGCAACCGTTGTCGACATTGAAGACGCCGTCACTCGCCACGGGTTTTCTCGGTTTCCCGTCCACGACTTGGCTGGGGAGATCACCGGGTACCTCCACGTCAAAGACACGTTGTACGCAACGACGGATGAGGAACGAAACGCTGTAGTCCCCTCATGGCGGGTACGCGGGTTGCCCCACGCGTACGCGGGAGACGACGTTGAGGATGTGCTCGCCGTCATGCAAAATTCTGGCACGCACCTCGCCCTCGTGACCGATTCAGCGACCGAAGAAAAGGTCGGGGTGATCTTCCTTGAAGACATCCTCGAAGAGCTCGTTGGAGAGGTCCGCGACTCGATGCAACGGCGTGGACGCTAGGCGCGGATCGCGGAAAATTTCGTGTGGTCTTGTCCACAACTGGTGCCCACGTCGACGTAAATAGGGTTATGGTGCTACTCGGGCGGGCTGAGCTTTTCCTATGTGCCCGCGTGTTTTTTGCCAGTTGAGACTGAAGTCGGAGGGCGTGTGGAATCTCAGCGCTACGAACCCGCTGAAGCGTACCCGACCCGTAGATCCATCCGTGAAGCCGAACGCCGTGCTGAACGTGCGAGACAACGCACCACGTCAGTTACACCGCCGGCACCGGTCGCCGATGTCGACGCAACCGCCGAGATTCCCAAGGCCGGCCAGGCCCCCGTCGCGGTGCCTGCAATCCCGCAGCCGCTGCGCCCCGTAACCACCGCGCAGTCGATCGCACCAACGCGCCGCAGCCTCCGCCTCGCCGAGACTCCCAAGCGCAAGACGGCAGCGATCCCGCGAGTCGCGATCTTGGGTAGCCTCGCCGCCGCCACAACGATCATCCCCCTCAACGGGATCCCCGCCTCGATCGCGAACACGCCCGAACACATCGACTACCCCGCGAGCGACGTGCTCGATGTTCTCATGGACGCAAGCAGCGATGGCGAGAGTGCCTTTGAGGTGAGCGCGCTGGCTGCCGACCCGCGCGTTGGGATCCGCGCCGCACTTACCGCGAGCCGCAGCAACACCCGTGGTACGCCACTGTGCAGCGTTAATGCCGGTCGCAGCAACGGTGTCGCGGCAGCAGAGACGGCGTTCACCGCACCCAAGGTCGTGATGCCGATCGCTGCAGGCGCATACCGAATCTCCTCGCACTACGGCCACCGCACGCTCTTTGGCCGGTACAGCATGCACGCGGGACTCGACTTCGCTGCCCCGAATGGCACTCCGATTCACTCGGTCGCTGACGGCGTCGTGGAATACACCGGGCCAGGTAAGGCCGGCAGGTCGAACATGCTCATGATCGTGCGCCACAACATCAACGGCCAGATTGTGCGTTCGTGGTACGTGCACATGTACTCCAACGGGATCTACGTGCGCCCAGGCCAGTACGTCAAGGCCGGCCAGGTGATCGGCGCCGTGGGCAATAACGGGTTCTCTACCGGCCCACACCTTCACTTCGAGATTCACCTCGACGACCGCTACACGACGACCAACCCGGCAACGTGGCTCGCGAACAACGGTGCAGCACCCCTGACGCGCGAGCTGCGCCAGTGCCTCTCGCAATAGTTACCGCGTCGCGGTGATTCCCCACCGGGCCTCGAACGTCTCACTCGGTTCGATCCGGTGTACCAAGTGGCCGGTGTTGAACGCGTTTGCCGCGCAGCTCATCGGCTCAACTGCGATACCTTCGCGAGGAGCCGGGTCATCGCCAGAAAACAGCTGCCACACGCGCAGCGGCGCCTCCATCCACACCGACGTGCGCATGCCATCGGCCCGCTCGAGGCGAACCCACGACCGGCCATCGTCATCGGTGAGGGGTTGCCCGAACGCATCGTCGAGTACCGTGCGGGCAAATTTTCGCGCGGTGCGAAAGTCGAGTGTCGACGGTATTTCGCTTTCGCCCGTTGGCATGAGCCGGTCATCGAGCACGAAGTGGGAACCGGCATCGATCTGCAGTGTCGCGCGTTCAAGCCCGCCGGGTCCGGCCGCGATCCATGGGTGAAACCCGACCCCGAACGGCGCTGCGCGCTCGCCCAGATTGCGGGCGGTAAAGGTCACATCGAGTGCCGCCTCGCCCGGAGATGCTTGCGTGAGCGTGTAGCTCACCTGCAACCCCAACCGGAATGGATACCCAGGTGAGGGCTCCAGATTAAGGGTCATGATCGCCGTCTGCCCCTCAACGCGCCCCTCCCATGGCAATGTCATTGCGAGCCCGTGGATAGCTGCGTTGCGACGAGGTTCGGTGATCGGCAATTGGTGAGATTCGCTATCCCACACGTAACGCCCATCGGCAATGCGGTTGGGCCACGGCGCGAGCACGGCACCGTGAGCGCCCCACGGTAAGTCGTCGCCAAATGGCACGATAATCGCACGATCATCAACGGTGAAGGCGCGAATGTGGGCGCCGGTCTGGATAATCTCGACTCGCGCATCGCCGGCGTTCAGCGTAAAGACTCGGCCCAACGGTGATTGCGCAGGCATGTCACTCCCGAATGTCACGAAAGTGCCCCCGACTGGACTCGAACCAGTGGCCTTCTGCTCCGGAGGCAGACGCTCTATCCGCTGAGCTACGGGGGCGCGCGCGAAATCGTCGCACGAATAAGAACAGTATCAGTGCTGCCACAGTTGCACGAATTGGGTCCCATGTTCAATCCATCACAGTTGTGCTCTACGATGAAGAACCGTGAACGCTGATCGATCTGCCCAGCCCCTTGGCCCGCCGTGGCCGCGCAACGCTGCGCGAATTGACGGCGTGCTTCACCTCGCCGGGCGCTCGCTGCCCGAGTTAGCGCGCGAGTTCGGCACCCCAACATTTTTTCTTGACGTCGATGACCTCACCTCCCGCGCGCGGACCTTCAAGACTGCGTTCGATGAAGCGTTCGGGCAAGACGTCGGCGTGTACTACGCCTCCAAGGCGTTCACCTCCAAGGCCGTGTTGTCGATGGTGCACGCCGAAGGACTGCGGGTCGATTGCGCAACCCTAGGGGAACTCGAGGTCGCCCTCGCGGCCGGAATCCCGCCCGTGGATATCGGGTTGCACGGAAATAATAAATCCGCAGCCGAGCTGCGCCGCGCGGTGCAGGCGGGGGTTGGGCGCATCATTATCGATTCCCTCCCCGAGATCGACCTGCTCGCCGAGATCGCCGCAGAGGAAGGCGCTAGCGGCATCCCCGTCATGGTGCGATTGACGACGGGCGTGCACGCGGGTGGGCACGAGTTCATCGCAACAGCGCACGAGGATCAAAAATTTGGGCTCTCGGTCGCATCGGGCGCCGCGCGTGAGGCGATCGATGCGATCGCGGCTCAGCCGGCTCTGGAACTCGTTGGGCTGCACTCCCACATCGGCTCCCAGATCCTCGCCACCGACGGATTCGCGAACGCCGCGGCCGTCGTCCTCGAACTACGCGCGAAGGTGCTTGCTGATGGGATCGAGGTGCCCGAGGTCGACCTTGGGGGAGGGTACGGCATCGCCTACCTCCCCGGAGAGAGTGACCTGGATCCGGCCGAGGCCGCCCGGGTTATCTCGCGCGCGGTGTTCGATGAGTGCGAGCGCCTTGGCACCGATGTGCCGCACATCTCGATCGAGCCGGGCCGAGCGATCGTTGGCCCCGCGATGGTCACGGTGTACGAGGTAGGCACGATCAAAGAGATTGCGCTCGATCACGGCTCGCGCGTGTACGTCTCGGTCGATGGCGGCATGAGCGACAACATCCGCCCCGTGCTCTATGACGCGAAGTACACCGCCATGCTCGCGGGCCGCGAACCGAGCGGCCCGATGATGCAGTGCCGCATCGTCGGCAAGCACTGCGAATCCGGCGATATCCTCATTCCCGATATTGAACTCCCCACCAATTTACGCCGCGGGGATCTCCTCGTCGTCGCGGCAACGGGAGCCTACGGAAGATCGCTTGCGTCGAACTACAACATGGTTACCCGCCCGGGCGTCGTCGCCGTCGAGAAGGGCAGCGCACGCGAAATTGTGAGACGGGAAACCATCGACGATCTTCTGCGTCTAGATATTGGGTAGACTTCCTACGGCGGTGAACCACTGTAGTTCCTCGCCGAAAGATGCGACTTCGCCTAACGATGAGGAGACGATGAGCAACGTGAGAGCGCCGCTGCGCTGTGTCGTGCTGGGGTGTGGAGTAGTAGGCACCGAGGTTGTGCGCCGGCTACTGGAACACGAAGAAGATTTAACGGCCCGCGTTGGCACTCGCATCGAACTCGTTGGCATCGGCGTTCGCTCGCTCGACACTCCACGCGATCCGGTCGTGCCCACTGACCTTCTCAGTGACGACCTCGAAGGGCTTGTCGATGAGGCCGACCTCGTTGTTGAGCTCATGGGCGGTATCGAACCGGCGAAGAGCCTCATCCAGCGCGCGCTTGGCAACGGCGCAAGCGTCGTTACCGCGAATAAGGCACTTCTTTCCGAGTCGGGTCCAGAACTCCAAAAAACCGCCGACGAAGCTCACCGCAGCCTGCTGTACGAAGCGGCAGTCGCTGGCGCAGTACCGGTCGTGCGGGGCATCCGCGAATCGCTTGCAGGCGACCGAGTCACGAAGATCCTCGGCATCGTCAACGGCACGACGAACTACATCCTCGACCAGATGACGACGACGGGCGCAGATTTCGATGAGGCGCTCGCAAGCGCCCAAGAACTCGGCTACGCCGAAGCCGACCCGACAGCCGATGTCGACGGGCTCGACGCCGGTGCGAAGGCGGCGATCCTCGCCTCGCTCGCGTTCCACACCCGCGTCTACGACACCGATGTGGCAACCGAGGGCATCCGGGCCATCACCGCCGACGACATCCAGGCGGCAACCGCGACAGGGGCCGTGGTGAAGCTGCTTGCGATCGCTGAGGCCGTTAACGGCTCGGTCGCAGTTCGCGTCCACCCCGCGCTGGTACCCAACGATCACCCGCTCGCGTCGGTATCTGGTGCCTACAACGCCGTCTTCATCGAAGCCGAGGCGGCCGGAACGCTCATGTTCTACGGCCCGGGGGCCGGTGGTGCCCCAACCGCGGGTGCGGTGCTCGGTGACATCGTCGATGCAGCTCGCGCGCACGTTGTCGGCGGGCGCGCACCGTCGGGTTCAACCTATGCCGAACTCCCGATCGTCGCGGCCGGAGATGTACCGAGCCGCTTCCACCTGCGCATGACGGTTGCCGACCGCCCCGGCGTGCTGGCGGAGATTTCCAGCGTGGTAGCCGAACACGGAATGTCGATCGAGACGGTCCGTCAGACCCCCGGCACCGGCGAGCTCGCCGGCCTCATCATCGTCACGTACAGCGCACCCCAATCCGCACTCGATGCCGTGCTCGCAAAGCTCGGTACTCTTGAATCGGTGGCGGAAATTATTTCGGTCCTGAGAGTAGAGGGCAACTAATGGCAGCACCCTGGCGCGGGCTCATCAACGAGTACTTTGATCGCCTCCCCTTCACCGAATCCGACCCCATCGTCACCCTCGGCGAAGGCGGCACCCCACTGGTTGAGGCCCCAGCGCTGTCTGAGCGCACGGGAGCGCGCGTGTTCCTCAAGGTCGAGGGCGCCAACCCCACCGGGTCGTTCAAGGACCGCGGCATGACGACCGCGATCTCCAAGGCTGTCGCCAACGGCGCGAAGATGGTTGTTGCCGCCTCAACGGGCAACACCTCAGCCTCGGCCGCTGCATACGCCGCCCGCGCCGGAATTGGCTGCGTCGTCATCCTGCCTGCGGGGAAGATCGCAGCGGGCAAGATGGCCCAGGCCGTCGTCCACGGCGCCACGCTCATCGAGATTGACGGCAACTTTGATGACGGGCTGCGCATCGTGCGCGAACTAGCCGAGGGCTACCCGATCGAGCTCGTCAACTCGGTCAACCCCTACCGGCTCCAAGGGCAAAAGACTGCGGCGTTTGAGATCGTCGATGCCCTCGGTGATGCCCCAGACATCCACATTCTGCCCGTGGGTAACGCCGGCAACATCTCCGCCTACTGGATGGGCTTCAAGGAGTACCACGCCGATGGTCCGGCCACGAAGCTCCCGCGCATGTGGGGAGTCCAGGCCGACGGCGCCGCCCCGCTCGTTAAGGGTGAGCCCGTAGAGTTCCCCGAAACCATCGCCACCGCGATCCGCATCGGCAACCCCGCCTCCTGGGATCTCGCGATCGCAGCCCGCGACGAATCGGGCGGGCGCATCGACTCAGCCACCGACGCCCAGATCCTCGACGCCCAGGCGCTCATCGCCGCCGAGGTCGGGGTCTTCGTCGAGCCTGCATCCGCCGCCTCCGTCGCCGGACTCCTCCAGCGCGCCGAGGCAGGGGATGTGCCCGCCGGTGCGACGATCACGTGCACCGTCACCGGCAACGGCCTCAAAGACACCGCCACGGCCCTCGGCAACCGCGAGATCACCCCAGAGATTGTGCCTGCGCGGATCGAGGATGTCGTTCGCGTTTTGGGTCTGTAATGCGCCTCGTCGCTGACCGTTCCCACGTTAAAGTCCCCGCCACCAGCGCCAACCTCGGCCCGGGATTCGACGCCTTTGGCCTCGCGTTGCCGATTTGGGACGACGTGCGCGTCGAAGCCGTCACCGGTTCGACTTCCGTGCACGTCACCGGTGAGGGAGCGGGCGTTCTTCCTGACGGCGAGGATCACCTCATCATCAAAGCCCTTCGGGTCGCGCTCGATTACGTTGATGCTCCGCAGGCTGAGTTTGTTCTGCATTGCCACAACCGCATACCGCACGGACGGGGCCTAGGTTCAAGCGCCGCGGCCACCGTCGCTGGTGTGCTGCTCGCCCGGGGTCTCATCAGCAATCCCGAGGCGCTCTCCGATGACGTGCTGTTGACGCTCGCCACGGAATTTGAAGGCCACCCCGATAACGCCGCCCCTGCCATTTATGGAGGGGCGACGATCGCGTGGCAGCGTGATGGAAAGTCCCACGCGGCGCAGATTCCCGTTGCCGATATTCCGATCACGATGCTCATCCCCTCTGCCGAGCTCCTCACGGCACAATCTCGTGGCGCGCTGCCGACGCACGTGCCGCACGAGGACGCGGCGTTTAATGCCGCCCGAGCCGGGCTCCTGGCTCTTGCGCTCGGCGGCCAAACCGAGCTGCTGTATGAAGCGACCGAGGATCGCCTTCACCAGGGCTACCGCGCAAACGTTATGCCGCACACTGCCGAACTCCTGCGTGCGCTGCGCGAGGCTGGGGTCGCCGCGACGATCTCCGGAGCAGGCCCAAGCATCCTCGTGTTCGGGGAATTCCCGGCGGAGGTCCAGAGCCTCGTACCGGGTGAGTGGCGCATGGAATACACGCGGATCACACAAAAAGGTGCGCATTTAGCTGAGTAACTGCGGTAAGATTGCCCTCTGTAGCAATCCACTACATGCTCGCGTCGCCTCTCGCGCGTGACACGTGACGAACTGATCACCCAATTCCTATAAGGACCTTTGTGACTGACTCTCAGGACCAGGCCTCCACTGCTGCGCTCGCAGCGATGAGACTCCCTCAGCTGCAAGAACTTGCAACAAACATCGGGCTGAAGGGCACCTCGCGCATGCGCAAGGCTGAACTGCTCGATGCCATCAAGGCACACAGCGCTAAGAGCGATGCGCGCTCCGAGGCGGGCAACCGTCGCCCTGAACGGGCTGGGGAGACACGCACGGAGGAGCCGAGCAAGGAGGAACCGCGCCGGGAGGAGACCCGCGGTGAGCGGCGTCCAGCCCGCGACCGCCGCGACCAGCGCCGCACGAGCACCCGCCAGGGCACGCGTGAGCAAGAGAGCCTCGACGTGCTCGCAGAATTCGATGCCGGTGCCCAGGAATCTGGTGGGGTTGCGAGCCTGGACGATATTCAGCTGCCCACAGCATCAGATGACGATTCAAATGACCCGAACGCGCGCCGTCGCCGCGCCCGCGACCGCCGTGACCGCGGCAAGCGCCGTACCGGCGGGCAGCGGGAGACCCAAACGGTCGAAGAAGTCGACGTGCTCGATAGCGATGAGCTCATTCCGATCGCAGGCGTGCTCGATGTTCTCGATAACTACGGCTTCGTGCGCACCACCGGCTACCTTCCAGGTGCCTCGGATGTATACGTCAACCTCGGAATGGTACGCCGCCACGGCTTGCGCCGCGGAGATGCCATCACCGGTGCGGTGAAGCAGCCGCGCGAGGGTGAATCCTCCAGCCGACAAAAATTTAACGCGCTTGTCGCGCCAGAGCTCGTGAACAACGCCCCGCTCGCCGAAGCCGAAGGGCGCCCCGACTTCGATACGATGCCCGCGGTGTTCCCGCAGAAGCACCTCTCGCTCGGCAACGCAACGCTGAGCCGCAAGCTCATTGATGTGCTCGCACCGATCGCGCTCGGTTCGCGCGTGCTCGTGACGGCCTCGCCGCAGGCGCCGCGCATTGAGTTCCTCGCCGACCTTGCCCAAGGCATCGCCGAAACCGCGCCGCACGTGCACCTCATGATGGTGCTCATCGACGAGCGCCCCGAAGATGCCACGCATATCCAGCGCAAGATCCACGGCGAGGTCATCGCCGCTTCGTTCGACCGCTCGGGCTCGGACCACACGACCGTAGCGACCCTCGCAATTGAACGAGCCAAGCGCCTAGTCGAGCTCGGCCAGGATGTGGTCGTCGTATTTGACTCCATCACGGCTCTTGCCCGCGCGTACCACACCTCAACGAACCCCTCCTCACGGATCCTCGAACACGGGTGGGACGCCTCAACGCTGCTCGCGCTCAAGCAACTCTTCGGCGCCGGGCGCAACATCGAAAACGGCGGCTCGCTCACCCTCATCGCAAGTGGCGTGAGCGCGAGCGCAGCCGATGAATTTATCCTGAGCGAGCTCCAGCCCGTGGCGAACGCTACCGTCACGCTCGGGGATTCCCAGACTGGGGTCATCATCGAACCCGAGGGCACCGCAACCCGCAACCTCGAGGCGATTTTCGACGTCGATGACGTAATCCCGCGCATCGTGCTCGCCGAACTGCTCGCGAATCGTGATGACGGCGCGGCCTGGCTTGGCGAACAGCTCGCCGGTTCGACGGGGGAGCGATTCCTCGCAAACGGGGTTAAGGTGACGCCTCGACAAAAGGCGGAGATTCGGCGGTCACTAGCGTGAGCAACAACGAATTTAGCGGCGTCGATCCACTGCTCGAAGAGTACAAGGAGATCGAGCTCCAACTCGCTGACCCAGCGGTGCACGGCGATCAGGCGAAGGCCCGCACGCTTGGGCGCCGCTACGCCGAGCTAGGCGGGATCGTGCGCGCTTACCGCGAGTGGGAATCTGCCGCTCAGGACGCCCGCGATGCGGAAGAGCTCGCTGCCGATGATGAAGACTTTGCCGCAGAGCTCCCTGCGATACTCGAACGTGAGGCCGAGGCGGCCGACCACTTGCGTACCGTTCTCATCCCGCGTGACCCCGACGATGGCCGCGACGTCATCCTCGAAGTCAAGGCAGGGGAGGGCGGGGAAGAGTCCGCGCTGTTCGCTGGGGATCTTGCGCGGATGTACCTGCGATTTGCCGAGCGTAAGGGCTGGTCGGCGCAAATTCTCGACGCCACTGATTCCGACCTGGGCGGGTACAAAGACATTTCGATCGCGATCAAGTCACGGTCGATCGAGGATCCAGCCGACGGGGTGTGGGCTCAGCTCAAATACGAGGGCGGGGTGCACCGCGTTCAGCGCGTGCCCGTGACGGAATCGCAGGGCCGTATCCACACTTCTGCTGCCGGCGTGCTCGTGCTGCCCGAGGTTGAAGATGTCGGCGAGATTGAAATCGACCCGAACGAGCTGCGAATCGACCTGTACCGGTCGTCAGGCCCGGGTGGTCAGCACGTCAACACGACCGACTCTGCGGTTCGCATCACGCACCTTCCCACGGGGATCGTCGTGGCGATGCAGAACGAGAAATCGCAGCTGCAAAACCGTGAAGCGGCAATGCGGGTTCTGCGTGCACGCCTGCGCGCTGCTCGCCAGGAGGAGATTGAAGCTCAGCAGTCCGAGGCGCGCCGCTCCCAGGTGCGCACCGTTGACCGCTCCGAGCGAATCCGCACCTACAACTTCCCGGAGAACCGGATCACCGATCACCGCACCGGCTACAAGTCGCACAACCTCGACCAGGTGCTCGATGGGGATCTGGACCCTGTCGTGCAGTCCGCCATTGAGATGGACGAAGCCGAGCGGTTGGCACACGCCGGCGAACAATGAGCGAGGGGCCCGGCACTTCGGAGGTTCTCCGTGCTGCCGCCACTCGCCTGGCTGAGGCGGGCATCGACAGCGCCCGCGTTGACGCCGAGAGCCTCGCTACCTACATCACGGGCCTTGACCGCGCCGGGCTGTTTCTTGCTCGGGAGTTCCCGCCCGCTCACCTGGGTGCGTACTGGGAAGCGATCGAGCGGCGGGCCGAGCGGGTGCCGCTGCAGCACATCATCGGCGAAACCGGCTTCCGGTACCTCACGCTCGACGTGCGCCCCGGGGTGTTCGTGCCCCGCCCAGAGACCGAAACCGTTGCGGGAGAAGCGATCGACTTCGCGCGCGCCCTCGGTCGCCCCGCGCGGATCGTCGACCTGTGTACCGGTGCCGGTGGCATCGCCATCGCATGTGCGTCGGAAACCGATTCCGAGGTGTGGGCCGTGGATATCAATCCTGACGCCGTTGACCTGACCCGGGCGAACGCGACGCGTAACAACGCCGCGGTTGACGCCCGTCACGGAGACGTGCGCGATCCGATGCTGCTCGCCGAGCTCGCGGGCACGATCGACGTGGTCGTGTCGAACCCGCCATACATTCCGTTCGATGCCGAGCCGATCGATCCCGAGGTACGCGACCATGATCCTGACCTCGCGCTCTACGGCGGGGGAGCAGACGGGCTAGAAGTGCCGCGCGCCGTCATCGACCGAGCACACGAACTCCTACGAGACGGCGGTCTCCTCGTCATCGAACATGGCGACGATCAAGGCGCGGCGATGCGCGAGGCGGTGCGAGCCCGCGGCGGATTTGCGCAGATCGAGACCCGCCAGGACTTAACGAATCGCGATCGCATGGTGCGTGCAATCTGTGTGAAAGTGGCAGACTAAGGTACTGTGAGCGAAATTTTCGACTGCCGAGATCCGCAGGCGCGAGCGGAGCACGTCGACGCGGCCGCGGAGGCGCTGCGCGAGGGCAAGCTCGCGGTTTTCCCCACCGATACGGTCTACGGGATTGCCGCCGATGCGTTTACCCCCTCTGCTGTCGCGGCGCTGCTTACGGCTAAAGGCCGCGGGCGCGATAAACCTCCGCCAGTGCTCATTGGCGATGTTGCGGTGCTCGATGCGCTCGCCACGGACGTCTCCGCGGACGCCCGCGCGCTCGCCGAAGAGTTTTGGCCCGGCCCGCTCACGCTGATCCTCCCCGCCCAGCCGAGCCTCATGCTCGATCTTGGTGACACCCGCGGAACGATTGCGCTGCGCGTGCCCGATAACGACCTCGCCCTCGAACTGCTGCGCGCAACCGGTCCACTCGCCGTCTCTTCGGCGAATATCACGGGCCAGGACCCAGCTGTGGAGTGTGCTGATGCGAAGGCCCAACTGGGCGACTTGGTGGCCGTCTACCTCGATGGCGGAACCACCCCGGGGCAGATCCCCTCGACCATCGTTGACTTCACCCTGCCAAGCCCGCGCATTGTTCGTAGCGGCGCCCTGAGCGCAGCGGACCTTGGTCGAATCGTGCCGGCCCTAGCCGCACCCGATGAGGCTAACTCTGCGTGAGGCTATACCTTCTGTTGATGGCGCTGGCAGCCGCGACGACCTACCTCGCGGTACCGGCGATCCGTGCGCTGGCGAAAAAACTTGGAGCCATCACCCCGGTTCGTGATCGCGACGTGCACGTTCACCCGACCCCGCGCATGGGTGGGGTCGCGATGTTCCTTGGCATGGCCGTCACGTCGATCATCGCCTCCCAAACATCGTTCCTTGGTCGGGTCTTCGACGATGGCATAGCCTGGGCTATCCTCGGTACCGCTGCGATCGTCACCCTGCTCGGGGTGTTCGATGACCTGTGGGATCTCGACTGGTTCACCAAACTTCTCGGGCAGATCATCGCCGCCGGCATCATGGCGTGGCAAGGCGTCCAGCTCATCACGTTCCCGATTTTCGGCCTGACGATCGGCTCCTCCCGGCTCTCGCTTATCGTCACGGTGCTCGTCGTCGTCACGGTGATCAACGCTGTCAACTGGGTCGATGGCCTCGATGGACTCGCCGCCGGCCTCATCGCAATCGGCGGGGCCGCGTTCTTCATCTATACGTACATGCTCACGCGCATGGACAGCCCAACCGACTACTCCAACCTCGCAACGATGATCATCGCGATCGTCGTTGGCGCGTGCATCGGCTTCCTCCCATACAACTTTCACCCCGCAAAAATTTTCATGGGCGACTCTGGCGCGATGCTCCTTGGCCTGACGATGTCGGCCGCCGCCATCGTCGTCACGGGGCAGATCAATCCCGCCGTTGTCGAAAGCCGCCTCGCGTTCCCCGCATTCTTGCCGCTGCTGCTACCGGTCGCGGTCCTCATGGTCCCGCTCCTCGATATGGGCGCGACGACGATTCAACGCCTCGTGAAGGGGCACTCGCCGTTTCATGCCGACCGCACGCACATCCACCACAGGCTCCTTGACGTCGGGCATTCTCACCGCGCCGTTGTACTCATCATGTACGTGTGGGCCATCGTCGTTGGTTTCGGCGCCGCCGCCCTTGCTCTCTTCCCACCCGCCTATGTGATCCCGCTCGCTGCGCTGGGAACCATTGCGGCTATCATCGTCACGGTGCGCCTCCCGCGCGCCGCGAAAGGTAAATCATGAGTAACTACATCCGCACCCCCGAACTGCTCGCGCTCATCCGCAAAGTGTTTCGCGGGCTCGTGATCGTCACGGGAGTCGTCGGCGTTCTCGCAATCGCCATTGGGACGGCCATGTTCGGGCTTCCCGGTCTGTGGGCCGCGCTCATCGCGACGGTGCTTGGTGCGTTCTTCACGGCGACGACGATCGCTGGGCTCTACTACGCCGCGGGACGCGGGCAAGAAGCGCTGATGATCGTGCTGCTTGGGGGATGGCTCGTCAAGATGCTCATCCTTGGAGTCGTGTTTTTCTGGCTCAAAGGCCAAGATTTTTACCACAAGGGCACCTTCGCGATCACGATCATCGCCCTTGTTATTGGCGCGCTGATTGTCGAGATGGCGATCGTTGCCACAGCGAGAATTCCCTATACGAGCGTGAACTCAGTCACAAGCGAATCGCAAAATATTCCGCAAGCTGACACGCCACCTTCGCAAGACCCGCACAATTCCGCGGAAAAGGGTGACTTTGACGCGACTGAGCCACCCACGCAGTGATCGTTAGTGACCTGCACCATCACTCTGAAACCCGTTTGATCGGGTAATCTGAACAACGTACTTTTGCCCATTTGGCACGTGATTTCGGCGCCGCGAGACGCCGCGAGATTACTGCACTAGACCGCTGGAGAGCATTCTGTCCACCGCCATGAACGCCCTGCCGGTTCTTGCTGAAGGTTTTGAGACGCCTGGGGTCGGGGACTTCTTCCCTCCCATCGCCTTCGGCGAAGGAACTATCTTCGCGTTTGACAAGATTATGTTCATCCGCCTCGTTGTTGTGGGGCTGCTGATTCTGCTTCTATGGCTGGGCACGCGTAAGGCGACGCTGGTTCCCTCCCGTGGTCAGGCCGCGATCGAGTTCATTCTTGACTTCGTGCGCGTTCAGATCGTCGAGCAGATTCTCGGTAAGGAGCGCGGACGCCCGTATCTGCCGTTCCTTACGGCGATGTTCTTCACGATCCTTGCAATGAACCTTGCAGGTATCGTCCCGGGTCTTGGCCTCGCGGGTACCTCGCGCATGGGGCTGCCGCTCCTGCTTGCCATGATCGTTCTCGTGGTGTACCTCGTTGCAGGTATTCGCAAGCAGGGTCTTGGCAAGTACCTGAAGAGCCAGCTCTTCCCCCCGGGGATTCCACCCGTCGCGTACATTCTCATCACGCCGATCGAAATCCTTCAGGTCTTTGTTCTTCGACCGGCTACGCTCGCCGTTCGTCTTCTCGCCAACATGATGGCCGGGCACATTATGCTCGCCGTCGCTCTCGTTGGAACGCACTTCCTGCTGATCCAGTCGACTGGTGCGCTTAAAGCTGCCGGAGCACTCGCGTTTGTTGCAGCGATCCTCGTGACCCTCTTTGAGGTGTTCGTGGCCGCGCTGCAAACCTACATCTTCACGCTCCTGTCAGCCATCTACATCAACTTCGCTCTGGAGGAGGCCCACTAAGGGCCGCCGATAGAGTTAAGACGTCAAGAAACACACTCACTACAGCGTTCCGCAAGGGCGCACTACGGAAGGAAATCCATGGAAGGTAGCATCGCAACAATTGGTTACGGTCTCGCCGCGATGGGCCCAGGTATCGGTCTCGGTATCATGGTTGGTCAGACTCAGGTAGCGACCGCTCGCCAGCCTGAAGTTGCCGGACGCCTGTTCACCAACATGATGATTGGTGCCGCTCTTATCGAGGTTCTGGGTCTGCTCGGTCTCGTTGCCGGCTTCCTCTTCTGATCCCTCACGCTCGTACATAAGGAGTAACCGATGAACGATTCCGCATTCGCTGCGGGAGTGCCCGAGGGGATCGGGGTTCTTATCCCGAAACCCGAAGACTGGGTTTGGTCTGCGATCGTCCTCGTCATCATCGGCTTCTTCTTCTTCAAGTACCTCATGCCAAAGATGACCGCGATCCTCGATGAGAGGGCCGCGAAGATCGAAGGCGGGTTAGAGCTAGCGAAGAAGGCGCAAGAAGAGGCTGCCGCCGCTAAGTCGGAGAAGGAAGCCGAGCTCGCGGCTGCACGCCGTGAGGCGGCCACCATCCGCGACGAAGCCACAAGTGATGGCGCAGCGATCATCAGTGAGGCACGTGCCAAGGCGCAGGCTGAGGCTGACCGCATTGTAGAAGCCGCCCAACGCCAGATTGAAGCCGAACGCTCGGCCGCAGTGGTCTCCCTGCGTGAGGACGTCGGTGGCCTCGCCACCGAACTCGCCTCGCGCATCGTCGGTGAGTCCCTTGCTGACGACGCACGGCAGACCCGTGTGATTGACCGGTTCCTCGACGAACTCGACGGAACCCTCGCCGCGGGTCAGAAGGAGGCGTAATGCGCGCGACCAGCCAAGCTAGCCTCGATGCCGCAATGGGGGCGTGGGAAACCGCGCTCCAGGATGCTGGGTCGAAGGCCGCTGGATTCGGCGAGGAACTTTTCGCCGTCGTCGACATCCTCGATGACTCGGCTGCGCTGCGCAGGGCCCTCACTGAGCCAAACCGCGAGGGGGAAGCCAAGGCTCAACTCATCGCGAGCGTATTCGGAGGCAAGGTCAGCGAGGAAACCCTCGACCTGCTCTCTGGCTTGGCACGCGGGCGTTGGAGTGCCGAAGGTGACTTCGCCGAAAGCGCTGAGCAGCTTGGTGTTACCGCGCTGCTCGTCTCGGCTGAGTCGAGCGGGACGCTCTCCAGCCTAGAGGACGACCTGTTCCGCATCACCCGGGTCTTGGCCGATAACCGCGACCTGCGTCTTGCTCTTGCGGACAAGGATCGAACCGCACAGGATCGGGTTGGCCTGCTGACCTCGGTCTTTGGATCCCACGTTGGTGCTGAGGCACTGACGCTGGCGTCCCGCACGATTAGCTCTGGGCGGGCTAAGTCCATTACCGCCGGGCTGCTGAAGATTAGCGAACTCGCAGCAGAGCGCCGCCAGCGCCTGCTCGCCGTGGTGACGGCCGCGGTTCCGCTAAGCAGCGCCCAGCAGGAGCGACTCACGGGCATGTTGGAACGTGCCTACGGCCGCTCTGTCCAGGTCAACATCACGGTCGACCCCGCCGTGGTGGGTGGTCTTCGTATTCAAGTGGGCGACGAGCTTGTCGACGGCTCCGTGCTGTCGCGACTAGCCGAAGCCCGCCGGCGAGTAGCCGGCTGACATCAGACGTGGCCGCCCCAACGGGCGGTTGTTGAAAGAGGAAATCGAACTCATGGCTGAACTGACGATCAAGCCCGAAGAAATCCGGGCGGCGCTCGACAGCTTCGTTAGCTCCTATGAGCCGGCAACCAGCGCCCGCGAGGAGGTCGGTACCGTAACGCTCGCTGCCGACGGAATCGCTCAGGTCGAGGGTCTGCCCGGCGTCATGGCGAACGAGCTGCTTCGATTTGAAGATGGCACCCTGGGCCTCGCCCTGAACCTCGACGTCCGCGAAATCGGTGTCGTGGTACTCGGTGAGTTCACCGGCAT
>CAYVDF010000010.1:0-441 GCA_964450475.1 uncultured Pseudactinotalea sp. | reverse complement strand
CGAGGAGGGCCAGCAGGTCCGCCGCACCGGTGAGGTCCTCTCGGTGCCCGTAGGCGAGGGCTACCTCGGCCGGGTTGTTGACCCGCTGGGTAACCCCATTGACGGGCTCGGTGACATCGACACTGACGGCCGCCGTGCGCTTGAACTCCAGGCCGCAGGTGTGATGGACCGTAAGTCCGTTCACGAACCACTGCAGACTGGTTTGAAGGCCATTGACTCGATGATCCCGATCGGCCGTGGTCAGCGTCAGCTGATCATTGGTGACCGCCAGACGGGTAAGACCCAGATCGCGCTCGACACGATCATCAACCAGAAGGAAAACTGGGAATCCGGCGACCCGAAGAAGCAGGTCCGCTGCATCTACGTCGCCGTCGGCCAGAAGGGCTCGACCATCGCCTCCGTGCGTGGTGCCCTGGAAGAGGCCGGCGCGATGGAGTACAC
>CAYVDF010000009.1:0-22636 GCA_964450475.1 uncultured Pseudactinotalea sp. | reverse complement strand
AAGGACTCGGTGGCCCCGCCTTTGGCTACGCCTGACACCCCCGCGGCCGGCGCGGCCTCGAGCTTGTCACTGAGCACAATCGTGCCGGGCCGCCAGGCGGCCCGGCACGATTGCGTGCGTGCGGGGAGCTGCGCGTCGTATCTTAGAGGCATGCTTCTTTCAGACCGCGATATTCGTGCGAGCCTTGCTAGCGGGCGGATTGCGCTGGATCCGTTCGATGATGAGATGATCCAGCCCTCGTCGGTGGACGTGCGCCTCGACCGCTATTTTCGCCTTTTTGATAACCACAAATACCCAGTGATTGACCCCTCGCAGCCGCAGCCGGAGCTCACGCGGCTCGTGGAGGTGGCTCCCGATGAGCCGTTCATGCTCCACCCGGGGGAGTTTGTGCTCGCCTCGACGCTGGAGCTCGTGACGCTCGGGGTCGATATCGCGGCGCGCCTAGAGGGGAAATCCTCGCTCGGGCGCCTGGGGCTGCTCACGCACTCGACAGCTGGGTTCATTGACCCGGGGTTCTCGGGGCATGTGACGCTGGAACTATCAAACGTTGCGACCCTGCCGATCACGCTATGGCCGGGGATGAAGATTGGACAGCTGTGCTATTTCACGCTCTCGAGTCCAGCTGAAAAACCGTATGGCGCCGGCGCGACCGGGTCGCGGTACCTGGGCCAGCGCGGGCCGACCGCGAGCCGCTCGGACCTCAACTTCCACATCACCGCGATCGATCCCTCCTCCGGGCTTGACGATGCCTGATGCTCTCGCGACCCACTGGCTCCTCATGCAGGAGCCACTGGGCAGAGATGAGATCGAGGCGCTGATCGTCTCCCGCGCCGTGGGAGCCGCGTGGATCGACGATCGCACGATCGGGTGGCAGCCCGGGGTAATCCTGCAAGGGCCGCTCACCGCTGAGGAACTCGCCTCCGGCGGTGCGCTGCCCGAGTGGGTCGGCGCCGTCTACTCTGTCACCTCCCCCCGCGAGCGCGCCGCGGCGATCCCACCGGAGCTGCAACTCCCCGGCGGGGTGCTGACTCCATTTGTTGACGGCGAGCCTGCCGGCGTCGAACGTGAGACCCTCGAAACGCTGGAGGCGATCGCCCGGCGCATGGGCGGGGGAGTGCTGACCGATACCGGCGACATCGTCGTGCCTGAGGCACGCGCCGACCTCGCGCTGTTTACCGATACGTGGATCGAGTCAGAGGATATGGTGCGCTACCTATCTGGGGTCGCGGCCTTCGAAGACGGCGACGGGCCGGTGCTGCCTCCCGGCATGGACATCGCTGGCTACGCGCTCGTGTCGCACTTTCCAGACGGTTCTGTCGTTGCGGTGACGGCCTCGGAAGTCGATGCCATTCCCCTTGCGTTCTCCGGCTACGAGTGGGCCTCGGGTGGTGTGTACGTCTACGAGTTCCGGCACTACCCGCCGCAGCGATTCGACTTTTCCTCCCGCCTGCCGGCAACCCCGGCGGAGGCCGAAGCGATGGTGGATACGGACGCGGCGGCGTTGATTGAGCGTCTCGCGGCGACCGTGCTGCGCGTTGTCAGCCCACGTGGGCACCTGTGCGACGACGACGGATTCCTCGTTTCGTTTGCCTGAGTGGGGCGTGCGGGGT
The DNA here is from genome assembly GCA_964450475.1 of uncultured Pseudactinotalea sp. Lineage (GTDB taxonomy): Bacteria > Actinomycetota > Actinomycetes > Actinomycetales > Beutenbergiaceae > HY158. The sequence goes on along the minus strand of CAYVDF010000009.1, from coordinate 21,026 downwards.
TCGTCACAAACCTCGATGAAGCACGCCGCCCGGGCGGTGCCGAAGTGATTTTTGGGTAGGATGTAAACGGCTTTCGCCCGGGTCCACTCCCGCGGCCTTGGCCGAGGCCGGACTAACCGGTTTGCCCTTGACCACGCCCACCCGGAGCGGACGTGATCCTTCTTCTTACCGCATATATTGTTGCTGCTCTGGCGGCGCCCATTATTATGCGGATTTTCGGGCGCAAGGGCTTCTTACTCCTCTCCCTCATTCCCGCCGCCACCGCCGCGTGGGCACTGTTCTACACGCGCGATGTGCTCGCCGGCAACGGCCCCGTCATCCGCGTCGAATGGGTGCCGAGCCTCAATATGCACCTAGAATTTGTGCTCGATGGCCTCGCCTGGCTCATGACCTTGCTCGTTGGCGGCGTCGGGTTCTTCGTGCTCGCCTACTGTGCGTGGTACTTCTCCCACAACGCCAGCGGGCTCGGCCGCTTCGCCGCGATCTTCATCGCGTTCGCTGGCGCGATGTTCGGCCTCGTCACTACCGATAACACCCTTGCACTGTACGTATTCTGGGAACTGACGACGATCTTCTCCTACCTGCTCGTCGGCCATTACTTCGACCGCCAGGGCTCGCGCCGGGCCGCCCTCCAGGCGCTCATGGTGACGACGTTCGGCGGGCTTGCGATGCTCGGTGGCATCGTCATCCTTGGAGAAATCCCCGGCGGCTCGTACTCTCTGCGCGAGCTCATCGGCTCGCCGATCTTCTCAGGCGAAGGGGGCATGGCGACGGTCCTGCTCAGCGTCGCCATTGGTCTCATCCTCGTTGGGGCGCTGACGAAATCCGCGCTCGTGCCGTTCCACTTCTGGCTCCCCGGCGCCATGGCCGCCCCGACTCCGGTATCGGCGTATCTGCACGCCGCTGCCATGGTCAAGGCCGGCGTCTACATCGTCGCGCGCCTCGCGCCGGCGTACGCGCACCTGCCCGTGTGGCGTTGGACGGTGCTCGTGCTCGGATCGGCGACGATGATTCTCGGCGGGTACCGCGCGCTTCGCCAACACGACCTAAAACTCCTCCTCGCCTTCGGCACCGTCTCCCAGCTCGGGTTCCTCATCCTTCTTGTTGGCCACGGCGACAGCGCCGTTGCACTCGCAGGCCTCGCGCTGATTGGTGCACACGCGATGTTCAAGGCTGCGCTGTTCCTCACGGTCGGCGCGATCGACGCCGCCGCCGGCACCCGTGACCTGCGTGAACTATCGGGCCTTGCTCGGCGCCTACCGCAAGCCGCGATCCCCGGCGCCCTCGCGATCGTCTCGATGGTCGGGCTGCCCCCAGCCGCAGGCTTCGTCGGCAAGGAAGCAGCCCTCGCCGCACTTGCCGATACCGGTGACCCCGCGAGCTTCGTGCTCCTTGGCGTTCTCACGCTTGGATCGATCCTCACGTTCGCCTACGGGATGCGCTTCCTCTGGGGCGCCTTCGCGACTAAGAAGGGCAGTGAGCCAACCCCGCTCGACCGCGAGCATTGGGGTTTGTTCGTCTCCCCGAACCTGCTCGCGTTTGGCGGAATCGCGGCCGGGCTCATGCCGGGCCTTGGCGAGCTTGTGCTCGCCCCGCATTCGGACACCTACGGCGGTAACGCCGGCCACCTTGCTCTGTGGGGCGGGTTCGGCCTGCCGCTCGCGCTGACGGGAATAATAATTATTTTTGGTGCGGCCCTTGCCGTGTGGCACCGCCGAGTCGAAGAAGTACAGGCGGCTGTGCCAAAGCTCCCAGATGTGGACACCGGCTATCGCACGATGATGCGCCGCCTCGATCGCGTCTCGGTCGCGATCACCGCCCGTACCCAGCGCGGGTCGCTGCCGCTGTACCTCGCGCTCATTCTCCTCACCACCGTTGGGCTCATCGTTGGCACGTTGAGCGCGGGAGGCTACTGGCCGCGGGAGGTGCGCCTGTGGGATTACCCGACCCAAGCAGTCGTCGCGGTGATCATCACGATCGGTGCGATTCTCGCGGTCCGCTCGCGGCGCCGTCTCAAAGCAGCGGTGCTCGTGGGGATCACGGGATACGGCGTTGTCACGATGTTTGCCCTGCACGGCGCACCCGACCTCGCACTCACCCAGGCCCTCGTGGAGACAGTCACGCTCATCGTGTTCGTGCTCGTGCTGCGCAGACTCCCGCCCTACTTCTCCCAACGGTGGCTGCGCGGGGACCGCTGGTGGCGCCTCGTTGTGTCGATCTCGGTGGCTGCCGCCGTTGTGTGGCTCGCTCTCGTTGCGCCGACGATGCGCGTCGCGGAGCCGGTATCGGTCAACTTCCCCGACGAAACGCTGTACTTCGGCTACGGCAAGAACATTGTCAACGTCACGCTCGTGGACACCCGTGCATGGGACACGATGGGGGAGATTTCTGTGCTGCTCGCAGCCGCCACGGGCATCGCCTCGCTTGTGTACCTGCGCCACCGCGCCGGCCGAGTCGACCGCCTCGATGATCTCCCCGCGCACCGCTTCCCCCGCGGATTCGAGCACGAGCCGGTCGCTGGCCTGCAGCGTCCGAGCGGCCCAGTTCGCCCAGGTCGCGGGCGCCACTGGCTCGCGGGATCGTACTCGCTGGCACCGCAGCGCCGCTCGGTGATTTTAGAAGTGACGACGCGACTCATCTTCCACACCGCCGTCATGTTCTCTCTGTTTTTGTTGTTCTCCGGGCACAACGCCCCGGGAGGCGGGTTCGCCGGCGGAATCGTAGCGGGGATCGCGCTCGCAGTCCGCTACCTCGCCGGCGGGCGCTATGAGCTCGGCGAGGCCGCGCCGCTGCACCCCGGTATCGCACTCGGCACCGGTATGAGCCTGACGGTGCTCGCGGGGCTCACCCCGATGCTGTTCGGCCAGTCGATCCTGCAGTCGTTCATGGTCTCCTTCACGATGCCGATCTTCGGTGAAGTCAAGGTCGTTTCGACGCTCGTGTTCGACATTGGGGTCTACCTCGTTGTTGTTGGGCTCGTGCTCGACATTCTGCGCACACTCGGTGCTGAAGTCGACCGACAAGGTGAGGCGAGCGGCCAGGTCGCCCCCGAAATCGCCCACGACTCCCCCCGCCTCACGTACGACGACGCCAAACCGCCAATCCTTGGCCTCGCCGTCTTCGATGAGGAGGAGATGCGCCCATGACCGCCTCGCTGCCCCTCGTCATCGCCGCCGGCGTGCTCATCGCCGCGGGCGTCTACCTCACGCTCGAACGCTCGCTCTCACGGATCGTCATCGGCCTGTCGCTACTCGGCAACGGCGTCAACTTGCTGTTCCTCATCGCGGGTGGCCGCGCGGGGGATGCCCCGATCAACGTCGAGGGCGCCGGGGAGATGGCCGACCCGCTCCCGCAGGCCATGGTGCTCACCGCAATCGTCATCGCCTTAGGGCTCAGTGCATTCGTTCTCGCGATGGCGTATCGCTCCTGGCAGCTGCATGGCCATGACGAGGTGCAAGACGACCTCGAAGACCGCCGCCTCGCCGCCCGCCTCATCGATCAGGCGCCCGAACTCGACACGACCGACCTCGAAACCGAAGCGGCCGAGGCCCGCGACGAAACCGAGGAGATGCCCATCATTGAGGAGGTGCGCGAGTGAACTGGCTAGTTCCCCTGCCCGTCGTCGTGCCGCTCCTTGGGGCGGGGCTCGCCCTGATCTTTGGCCGGCGTCCGCGTATCCAGGCGCTCATCTCGCTCGGGGCGATCAGCGGAGTATTCGTTGCCGCGATTGCCTTGATGTATGCCTCCCACACGGGTGGACCGCAAGTCGTTAACGTTGGCGCGTGGGGAGCACCCGTGGGCATCGCCCTCGTCGTTGACCGACTCTCGGCACTCATGCTCGCGGTCTCTGCGGTCGTGCTGCTCGGGGTGCTCGTGTACTCCCTCGCCCAAGGTCTTGCCGATGGCCCCGAGGGTGCGCCGCTGACGATCTTCCACCCGACCTACATGGTGCTCGCCGCGGGAGTCGCGAACGCATTCATCTCCGGGGATCTATTCAACCTTTACGTCGGTTTTGAAATCCTACTCGGGGCGAGCTTCGTGCTCCTCACCCTTGGTGGGACCGGTGAACGCATCCGTGCGGGCTCGATTTACGTCATCGTGTCGCTCGTGTCCTCGGTGCTGTTCCTCGTGGCGATCGCGATGATCTACGCCGCGACCGGTACGGTCAACCTCGCCCACCTTTCAGAGCGCCTCGGCGAGTTGCCGCAGGACTTCCAATTCGTGCTCCAAGCGGTGCTGCTCATCGCCTTCCTGGTCAAAGCCGCGGTGTTCCCGATGTCCGCATGGCTACCCGACTCCTACCCCACGGCACCCGCCCCCGTCACCGCCGTGTTCGCCGGGCTGCTCACCAAGGTTGGGGTATACGCGATCATCCGCACCCAAACCCTGCTGTTCTCTGACTCACGCATGGACACGATCCTGCTCATCGCCGCGATCATCACCATGCTACTCGGGATCATCGGCGCCGTCGCCCAAGACGACCTCAAGCGCCTGCTGTCGTTAACCCTCGTCTCCCACATCGGTTACATTGTCTTCGGCATCGCGCTCTCGACACAGATGGGGCTCTCGGCCGCGATCTTCTACGTCGCCCACCACATCACCGTCCAAACCGCGCTGTTCTTGGTTGCCGGCCTCGTCGAACGACACTCCGGCACGACCTCACTCGAACAGCTCGGCGGCCTTGCTCGGCTCGCACCAGGCCTCGCGATCCTCTTCTTCGTGCCCGCGATGAACCTCGCCGGGATCCCGCCATTCAGTGGTTTCCTCGGCAAGATCGGCCTGCTTCAAGCGGGTGTCGACGCCGCAACTCCCCTCGCGTACACGGCCGTCGGCGCCTCGCTCCTCACCTCGCTCCTCACGCTGTACGCCGTGGCGAAGGCGTGGAACAAGGCCTTCTGGCAGCCTGCCGACGAAGAGCTAATCCCGCGCCGGACGCCGCGCTCGATGTACGGCCCAGCGGCGGCCCTTGCTGCGATTGGCGTGATCTTCGTCGTCATCGCCGGCCCCCTGTACACGTACACCGACCACGCCGCCCGAGATCTCACCGCACGTACCCCGTACATCGCCTCGGTGCTCGTTGACGGCGATCGCGGCGAAGGCCAATCCGCGACCGCGGCGGAGGAGGACTAATGCCATTCGCCTCCGCAAATGTTCGCGCCCGTCAGCGGCGCTACCAGTGGTGGACTCGCTGGCCGATCGCCCTGTGGCTCGCCGCGATGTGGACCCTGTTGTGGGGTGCACCGACGTTCGCGAACTTCATTGCGGGCCTGGTGCTCGCGTTCTTCGTGCTGTGGGCCCTGCCGATGCCGCGCGTCGGGTTTGAAGGCCGTGTCTGGATACCTGGCCTCATCTACCTGCTCGCGTTGTTCGTGTGGGACGTGCTCGTCGCCGCCGTGCACCTGTCCCGATACGCAATCAGCCCCCGGCGCACCCCACACGGAGCGGTCATCCGAGTGCAACTGCGCTCCCACTCTGACGTGATTTTGACGATCACCGCCCAGTTCACCTCGCTCGTGCCCGGATCCGTTGTGGTTGAAGCACACCGCCTCACAGGGATCGTCTACGTGCATGTGTTTGACGCCGAAATCTCCGGCGGCATCGAAGCGGCCCGTGCCACCGTGTTCGAGCAAGAGCGCCGCATCATGTACGCGCTCGCCTCGAACGCCGAGCTCGCCGCCGCCGGCTACCCGCCGCGTGGGTGGTTCCGCATCCGCCGCGAACTCGGACCCCAGCACATCACCGCCGACGAGCAAGCCGCGCTCACCGAACTGCGCGAAGGGGAGGAATCATGAGCCCGATCATCCTGTGGATCAGCGGCGCGATCCTTACTGCTGCAGCCCTCATTACCCTCGTGCGTGCCGAACGCGGCCCCTCAACGCTCGACCGGATCGTTTCGATCGACGGCCTCGTCGCCATCGTGATTGGAACCCTCACCCTCTTCACCGCCTCGACTGGCCGCACCGACCTCGTCGTTATCCTCGTTGTGCTCGCCTCGGTTGGGTTCGTCGGCTCGGTCACCCTCGCCCGCTTCGCCGCTGCCGAGCCACCCTCCCCGGAGGAATCCGATGCCGCACGTGCCGAACTCGTACGCCGCCGCCTTGAGCGGGTACGTGCTCGGATGGAAGCCGAACGCCGCGAAGCCGCTCGCCGCGCCGGCCCAGAGGGGAGCGCAGAGCAGTGATCGACAACCTCATGACCTGGGCCGCCTCCGCCTTATTCATCGGTGGCAGCCTGCTCACCCTCATGGCCGCACTAGGCCTCGTGCGGTTCCCCGACGTGCTCGCGCGCATGCACGGGGTGACCAAACCGGGAACCCTCGGGATCTTCATGTTCATGACCGGCCTCGCGCTCCATTTACGCAGTCTCGACGTCGCCTGGAAGTTAGCGCTCGTCGTGATGTTCCAGCTCATCACCTCACCCGTATCCGCCCACATGATTGGGCGTGCTGCGGTGCGCACGAAGAAGATGGACTCCGAGCTACTCGTCGTCGATGAGCTATCTGAAGACCTCGCACGCGGCGACATCTCCTACGGGGAAAGCTCCCCGCGAAACTAGACCGGCGCGTTAGCCCTTGGGGATCTGGCGGGGGGCCGTCAACTTGCGGGCGCCCTTCGTCGCAAACGCACGTACGGCAGCCGCGGCAGCAGCTGAGACAGCCGCAAAGATGACGACTTCAGTGACAGAGATCTGACCGTCGTCATCAATTTCGGTCGGAGGTTCGTTACCCGTAACGGCGCGCCAAATAACCGAGGTGGCCTTGCTGGCGGCGAATCCCGCTCCCAGGACGATTGCGGTACTCACGAGTTTGCGTACGTTCACGATTCATCTCCTCCGTTACTGGCTAAGTGTAATGGAGCCCTCACCGATTCGAGGCCGGTGAGGGCCGCAGTTATAATTGGAAGCACGACAGGGGAGCGCACGACATGCGCTGAGAGTGCGGCGCGAGCCGCAGACCCTCGAACCTGCCTCCGGCTAGCACCGGCGAAGGAAGTCGAGCTTTCTCTTCGAATACGAAGACCCCTTCTCAAGAACGATTGAGGAGGACATTTTGTTGAACCGTAAATTCTTTGTGCCCGTCATCGCGGCACTGGCGCTTGGCCTTTCGGCCTGCTCGCCGGGGTCAACCCCGGCGCCCACCGAAACAGCCGCTACGGAGGGCACGACGACGAAGGGCGAGGCGCCAGAAAACACGCTCGTGCGCGTTGTCTCACACGACTCTTTCGATCTGCCCGAGGCGCTGCTGGCGAAGTTCACGGCCGACACAGGCTACGAGCTGGAGTTCTCCGCACCCGGCGATGCCGGTGCGCTCGTGAACCAGCTCATCTTGACGAAGGATTCCCCGCTTGGCGATGTTGTGTACGGGATCGATAACGCGTTCGCGGCCCGCGCCGTCGACGCCGGGATCGTCGAGGAGTACGCCGCCAGCGGCCTGCCCGAATCCGCGAACGACTACCTACTGCCCGGGCTCACCCCGATCGACCTCGGCGATGTGTGCCTCAACATCGATAAGGAGTGGTTCGAGGCTGAAGGCATCACGCCTCCGGCCACGTTCGATGATCTGCTCGATGAGCAATACAAGGGCCTGACCGTTCTCACGAACCCCGCGCAGTCCTCACCAGGCCTGGCGTTCCTGCTCGCCACGATTTCCAACTACGGCGATGACTGGGTCACGTATTGGAAGGATCTGCTCGCCAACGGCACCTCGATCGTTGATGGCTGGTCCGATGCGTACTACACCGACTTCACCGCAAACGGCGGGTCGCGCCCCATCGCGCTGTCGTATGCGACCTCACCCGCCTTCACCGTGACCGATGACGGCGGCTCGAGCACCGAAGCCCTACTCGACACCTGCTTCCGCCAGATCGAGTACGCCGGGGTTCTAGCCGGCGCCGACAACCCCGAGGGCGCGCAGGCGTTCATCGAGTTCCTGCTCTCGCCCGAGGTGCAGTCGGAGATCCCGGGCACCCTGTACATGTACCCGATCACCGATGTGGACCTGCCCGAGGATTGGGCTGCGCACGCGCCGATCGCGGAGAAGCCTCACAACGTTGACCCGGCCGACATCGAAGCGAACCTGAATGACTGGTTACGCGCCTGGCAAGATGACGTTATCGGCTAGCCCCCGAACCCTCGCCCCCGCCGCTTGGGTTGCGGCGGGGGCGCTTGCCCTTGCCTTCCTCACCATTTTCTTTGCGCTCCCCGTTGCCAACCTCATCGGCTTAGGTTTTATTGATGACGGCGCGCTCGACCTCGGCGGCTTTTCTTCCGTTTTCTCTCGCTCACGTACGTGGCGAATCATCGGCCTCACACTCGGGCAGGCCGCCGCCGGTACCGTGCTCTCAGTGGTGCTCGGCATCCCCGCCGCCTATGTTCTCTACCGCCGCGCGTTCCCCGGCCAGGGAATCGTGCGCGCGATCATCACGGTGCCGTTTGTGCTGCCGACCGTCGTCGTTGGCGTTGCCTTTCGCTCGCTGCTGTCGGAATCGGGCCCGCTCGGCTTCCTCGGGCTCGACGGCACTGTCACCGCGATCGTCATCGCGCTCGTCTTCTTCAACTACGCCCTCGTGATCCGCGGGGTCGGCGGCATGTGGGAACGCCTCGACCCCCGCGCCGAAGAAGCCGCTGCCGCGCTCGGCGCGAGCCCCGCCCGCGTCTTCCTGACCGTCACCCTCCCTGCGCTCGGCCCCGCGATCGCCTCAGCCGCGAGCCTCGTCTTCCTGTTCTCCGCCACAGCGTTCGGGGTTGTGCTCGTCCTCGGCGGCCCACGCGTCGGCACCGTCGAAACTGAGATCTGGATCCTCACGACCCAATTCCTCGACCTGCGCTCCGCATCCGTACTCTCGATCGTGCAGCTCATCATCGTGGTTGGGGTGCTCCTTGGCGCCAACGCCGCCCGCAACCGCCGCGAGGTCGCACTCTCCCTCACCTCCACCGAAGTGCCCCGCAAGCGCCTCAACCTGCGCACCGATTTCTTCCCCGTCCTCATCACCGCCATCGTCGGCATTGGCCTCCTCCTCGCCCCGATGGCCTACCTCGTGCTCGCCTCACTGCGAACCTCCAGCGGCTGGGGGCTCGGCAACTACCGAGCCCTCGGAACACTCGGCACCCACAACGCGCTCTCGGTCAACGTCTGGCAAGCCGCCGCCAATTCATTGAAGACGGCGCTACTCGCCACCCTCATCGCCGTCACCGTCGGTGTTATCGTCTCGCTCATCTCCTCGCGTAGGCCAGCCTCCCGCACCGGGCGCGCGCTCGTCGCCGGCCTCGACTCCGCGTTCATGCTGCCCCTTGGGGTATCCGCCGTGACGGTCGGTTTCGGGTTCCTCATTACGCTCAACCGCCCTCCACTTGACCTGCGTTCGTCGATGATCCTCATTCCGATCGCCCAAGCGGTCGTCGCGATTCCCCTGGTCGTCCGCACGATCACCCCGGTGCTTCGGGCGATCAACCCGCGTATGCGTGAGGTCGCCTCCACCCTCGGCGCCGGCCCCGGGGCGGTGCTGCGCACGATCGACGGCCCCTTCCTCCTGCGTTCACTCGGCCTCGCCATTGGTTTCGCGTTCGCGGCCTCGCTCGGAGAGTTCGGTGCGACGAGCTTCCTCGCCCGCCCCGAGGCCCCGACGTTGCCGAAAGTCATCTTCCGTCTCATCTCCCGCCCCGGCCCCGACAACTCCGGGTTGGCGCTGGCGGCCTCTGAAATCCTTGCAACCGTCACCGCTACGATCATGGGAGTCTCCGAACGACTCCGAGGCGAAAGCTCTAGGGAGTTTTAACAACTATGTCACCCGCACTCAGCCTCACCGGCGTCACGGTTCACTACCACGGCGCACCCACCCCCGCAGTCATTGACGCGACGTTCGAGCTCGAGCGCGGCGAAACCATCGCCTTGCTCGGCCCCTCGGGCTGCGGCAAGTCCTCGCTGCTGCGGGCGATCGCCGGGCTAGAGGCCTACACCGGCACGATCCTGTGGGAGGGCCGCAACATGGCCGGTATCCCGGTGCACCTGCGCGGGTTTGGCCTGATGTTCCAAGATGGGCAACTGTTCCCGCACCGTACCGTCGGGGGCAACGTCGCCTACGGCCTCCAGATGGCGGGCATGCCACGCGCCCAGCGGGCAGCCCGCGTCGCCGAGCTGTTAGAACTCGTGGGACTTGGCGGGTACGCCGGCCGACGCGTCGCCACCCTGTCGGGTGGTGAGCAACAGCGGGTCGCCCTCGCCCGGGCGCTTGCCCCGCAACCGGAGCTCCTTCTTCTCGATGAGCCGCTCTCCGCTCTCGACCGGAGCCTGCGCGAAACCCTCGCCGACGACCTGCGCGACATCCTCCGCGCGACTGCCACGACCGCCCTGTACGTCACGCACGATCAGGATGAAGCCTTCACGGTCGCGGATCGCATCGCGCTCATGCGCGCCGGGCGCATCGTCCAGATGGGTACCCCGGCAGAAGTGTGGTCGGCTCCCGTCGATGCCGAGGCCGCCGACTTCCTCGGCTACCGCCTCGTTGACGGTGCCACCCTCGCGCTGGGGCCCCGCGCACTCCACGTCCTCGCCCATCAAGCCTCCGCTGCGCCCGCGAGGAACTCAGGCCTGCCCGAGGTCTCCGGCACGGTTGACAACCTGCGAGTTGTGCGCGGTGAGATGATCGCTGACGTCGATATCCCCGACTGGGGCGTCCATCCCGCGATCACCGAGCACCCCGTGCGATTGGGGGAGCAGGTCTCGCTTCGCCTCCAAGCCGACCAAGTCGTTCGCTTCGGCAAGCGGACAACACCGCAGGACCTTCCCACCGCGACCCACACCTGATAAGGTAGTTGAATGTAAAACTACTTGAACGGAGGTGTGTGATGGACTCCCTGCCCACGGGCACCTCAATGGGCGTCGTCGACCTGCTCGTACGAGATCTCGATCTCATGGTCGCTTACTACACCGAGGGCGTCGGCTTGGATGTGTTACAGGAGGGCGGCGATGTCGTCGTGCTCGGGCGCCGCAGCGCTGGTGCGGTGACCCCGATCCTGCGCCTGACGAGCCGCCGCGACCTGCCCGCGTTTAATCGCGGTGATGCTGGCCTGTTTCATACCGCCATCCTCTTCGATACGAAAGCAGACCTCGCAAACGCGCTGCTATCAACGGTGCGCCACCGCCCGACGTCATTTACCGGAAGCGCCGACCATCTCGTATCCGAAGCGTTCTACTTTGACGATCCCGAGGGCAACGGCCTTGAGCTGTACACCGACCGCCCGCGTGAGTCGTGGACGGTGATGGACGGCGGGAGGGTGAAGATGGCGACTTTGCCGCTCGATCCGAACGCATACCTGGAGGAGCATCTGCCGGCCGAAGCGGCTTCCTCGCGAGGGAGTTCCGTCGGCCACGTTCATCTGCAGGTGGGGGATGTGGCGGAGGCGGAGAGTTTTTACGCAGATGTGCTCGGCTTTGACGTCACGGCCCGCTACGGCGACCAGGCGCTCTTTGTCGCAGCAGACGGTTACCATCACCACCTCGGGCTGAACACGTGGAACTCCCGCGGCGCCGGACCGCGCGCCGCCTCGCTCGGTCTGGAGCGCCTCGCGATCGACGTCGCCACGGCCGACGATCTTGCCGCAATCAAACACCGACTCGATACCGCAGGGCTGGAATCAGAGCTCCGCAGCGACGATGGCGCCGGCGGCACCCGCCTCCTTACCGCCGACCCGTGGGGCACCCGTATCGAAATCCTCGCAGGAGTGTAAATGGTCACCGTTATCCAGCCACGTATCGTTCCCCTCGGTGGGATCCGCGCCATGCCCGTGCGCCGCACGCTTCCCCACCGCGAGCTCTCCCTGATTGGCGCGTGGTGCTTTCTCGATCAATTCAATTCCGATGGCCAGACCCCGATGGAGGTGCTGCCGCACCCGCACACTGCGCTGCAAACCGTCACGTGGCCAATCGTCGGCGAAATTCACCACCGCGACTCTCTCGACTCCGACGTGCGCGTGCGCCCCGGTGAGCTCAACCTCATGACCGCCGGCCACGGCGTCTCCCATTCGGAGTTCTCCTCCGCCGGCGAACCGCTGCACGGCGTCCAACTCTGGCTCGCCCTACCCACCGGCCCCGATACCGGCGAGCCGCTGTTTGAGCAGGTCACCGATCTTCCCACCCTGACCGGCGACGGTTGGGACTTCACCGTCTTCATTGGCGAGCTTGACGGCGTGCGCTCACCCGCCACGGTGTTCTCCCCGCTCGTTGGCGCCGACGGCCGCATCGCACCCGGAACTCGCATCCAGATCCCGGTCAAGCCTGAGTGGGAGTACGGCATCCTCGTATTCTCTGGCAGCGTCGAGCTTGCCGTCGATAACTACATCACTGATCCGGCCGCCGCCGATGGGATCGATCCGGACGTCGAGGCGGGCCGCATTCCCGAGGGCCACCTCGCGTACCTCGGCCTTGGTGACTCCGAGCTGTCGTTCACGGCCGGCCCAGACGGCGCGCGCGTCATTCTCATCGGCGGGGAGCCGTTCCGCGAACCCGTCGTCATGTTTTGGAACTTCATTGGCCGCGACCACGACCAAGTCGCCGAGGCGGCCGCCGCGTGGGAGAACGACTGGCGCGGCCAGGAACGGCGCTTCGGCCACGTCGAGGGCCACGGTGATGAGCACATCCCCGGACCATCGCTACCGCCGGTGCGGTTGAAGCCGAGGAGGAGTCCGCACCTAGGATAACGGTATGGAAATCTTGACGGGCTTGCCCATCATCTTTGCCACACTGTTCATCCTTTTCATGACGGCCGGGATCGTTGCGGTGGTCATCGTCGCCGTCATTTTCGTTCAGCGAGGCAAGGACTCAGCCCTCGCGAGGTCGCGCGCGCTTCACGCCTATGCGAGCGGGCGCGGCTGGCACTACGCCGAAAGCGCCCCGACGATCGAGCCACGCTTTTCCTATGGCGCGCCTTTCAGGGAGGGTAGCCGGCGCACCTTCTCTCGCTTCATAGGCTTCACCGCTGGCGGCTACGTTGGGCACTCGTTTGATTACCAATACGACGTGCGGGTCGACAAGACGACGCACACGTACTACTACCACGTCGTCGCCCTTGAACTACCCGTCGGCCTGCCGAACCTCGTGGTGCGACCCGAAGGCCTGGGTCGGGCGATCGCCCAGTTTTTTGGCATGCAAGATATCCAGTTCGAATCCGAGGACTTCAACCGCGCGTGGCACGTGACCTCCACCGACTCGCGTTTCGCCCACGACGTGATCAACCCACAAATGATCGAGTGGCTCCTCGACGATCACGTGCGCTTTGCGAACTTCACGATCGATCGGGATACGATCTACACCTTCATTTCCGCCAAGCAGGATCCCCAGAAGATCGAAACGCTTGCGTGGTACCTGACCGAATTCCTCTCTCGGATCCCGCCATTCGTGTGGGATAAGGCGCGTGGTCTGTAATATGCGCTCCCGCAGTCGCATCATCCCGATCATGATCCTTGCGATCGCCCTTGCAGCGATCACGTTCGTCATCTACACGAATTTTTCCGCCCCTGACACCGCCGATCCCGCGCCGAGCCGCATCACTGCAGAGCCGGGCATCGTCACTGAAGTCATCGAGCCCGACACTCCCGACCGCGTCAACATTGAACGCAAAGACGACGCCGATCCGCTCGCGATCGGCGCGCTCGATGCTCCCGTCACGATCGTCATCTTCTCCGATTTCCAGTGCGCGTTCTGCGCGCTGTGGACGCACGAAACGTTCCCCGAAATCCTCCCCTACGTTGACGATGGGCGAGTACGAATCGAGTGGCGAGATATCGCCGTCTTCGGTCCGGACTCCGAGCGAGCCGCCTACGCCGCGTATGCCGCCGCGCTCCAAGGGCGGTACCTTGATTTTTCTGGAGCCCTTTTTGACGGCGGAAGCGCACCCGCGCCCTCGCAGCTCTCCGATGAGTCGCTGGTAGCCTTGGCAGGCCAGTTGGGGCTCGATGTGGAGAAATTCAATTCTGATCGCTTCAGTGAGGAGGTCGATGAGATCATGCAGAAGACCTTCGCCGAGGGGGCGGAGCACGGTGTGTTTTCCACGCCACGGTTCCTGATCAACGGGCGACCAATTGTGGGTGCGCAGCCAACGCACGTGTTCCTCGGAGCGATCGAGGAGGAATCCCATGGGTGATCTCGCGCAAATTTTCCCCTTCTTCCTCATCGTGCTCATCGTGCTCGCCGGCCTAGTCGCGGCCGTGGTGACGGGAGTACGCAGGACGCGGCAGGTCAAGGAGTTCGCCGAACAGCGCGGCTGGGAGTTCATCGGCACGGACCGTTCCCTCCCACGAACGTTCCCCCGCGTCGCACCGTTCGGGATCGGCTCAGACCGCCGAGCGAGTGACACTCTTCGCTACAACGTCCGCGGGCGCCACGGTTATTCGTTCACGTACATGTACACAACCGGCAGCGGTGAGGACGAGACTACGCACACCCACCACGTCGTCTCCCTCGATTTACCGCACCCGCTCCCGCGCCTCGTGCTTCGACCCGAGACAACAATGTCACGCATGGGCAAGCTCATCGGCATGCAGGATGTGCAGTTCGAATCCGAAGATTTCAACCGCGCGTGGATCGTGCAATCCGAGCACCTGCCCGGAGCTCATGACATTTTGCACCCGCGCATGATGGAGTGGCTTCTTCAGGTGCAGCCCCGAAACATCGTGATCGAAGACGAGACGATGTACGTGTGGTCCAGGGGTCAGCAGGTGCTGGAAATCATCGAACCGCGGATCCGCTTCATGCTCGATTTCGAAGCCTTGATCCCGGCGTTCGTGTGGCAAAAGGCGCAAGGGGAATACCCCCGCCCATCACGCGAGCGGGGGTTCTTCACCTAAGCCTTAGGCCTCCCAGACGCTGAGGTCTGGACCCTTCGGCACGATGCCCGATGGGTTAACGTCCTTGTGCACCTCGTAGTAGTGCGACTTGATCTGGTCAAAATCGACAGTCGAACCAAACTCGGGGATGTTGTACAGATTCTTGGCGTAGCGCCACAGGTTCGGCATCTCGGTGAGCTTGTTGCGGTTTGCCTTAAAGTGCCCGTGGTAGACGGCGTCGAAACGCACGAGTGTGGTGAACAGTCGGACATCGGCCTCGGTGAGGTTCTCGCCCATGAGATACGTACGGGAGGCGAGGCGATCCTCGAGCCAATCGAGCGCCGTCCATAAACGGTCGTACGCATCGTCGTAGGCGGCTTGGGAGCCGGCGAACCCGGACCGGTAGACGCCGTTATTCACCTCGGTGAAGATGCGCTGCATGACAGCCTCCATCTCCTCCCGCTGATCCTCAGGCCACAAGTTCGGGGCGCCCTCTTTGTGGTGCTCGCGCCACTCGAAGAAGAAGTCGTGGGTGATCCACGGGAAGTCGTTCGTGACGACCTTGCCGGAGGAAATCTCCACGATCGCCGGCACCGTAATTCCGCGCGGGTAGTCGGGGTAGCGGGCGAAGTACGCCTGCTGCAGCCGCTCGATCTTCAACACGGGATCGAGGCCGCCCGGATCGAGGTCGAACGTCCACGAGCGCGAATCGTGCGTGGGGCCGGGGTACCCGACGGAGATGACATCCTGGAGGCCGAGGAGGTTGCGCACGATCAGGGTGCGGTTCGCCCACGGGCACGCCTTCGCCGCGATGAGACGGTAGCGCCCCGGCTCAACCGGCCAGGTCGGAACCTCGATCGCCCCATCCGTTGCGGTCGTATCGAGCGGGTCGGCCGAGCGACCCTCGACGGCGGTGATTCGGTCGGGGATGTACGTCATGTCCCGTTTAAATTCTTTGCCCGGTTCGACATACGTTGCTTCGTTTGCCATGGCAGCCTCCAGAGTCATTAAGTATTCAACTATCTTACAGCGTGGGCGCCGGTTTTGCCAACGGCGTTCGACGCTAAAGCGCACAAGAGCAACGTTTGGGCCGCGGCGAAACCGGGGAGCTTCCCCGGCGCCCGCGGGCGGGGCCAGCCCTCAAGTTCCGCAGTGCGAAAGGATTTGTTTGGTTGGCGGAAATGCTCTACACTGATTGCACGCAGCGTTCTGCGCAATTACATCGACACCCCCGGCGATGACGCCGGTGTGAAGGAGTGCAATGTCCGTTGATGAAAGTGGTGCTGTTCGCGCCACCGATGCCTTGATCGATTCGGCTGAAAGCCGTCTCATCGATCGTGATGAACGTTTACACAACGAGGATCTCGCGCCCGTCCCTCCAAACGAAAGAAAGTGGGGCGCTTTTGCAATCTTTAACGTCTGGACCAACGACGTCCAGTCCCTCGCCGGGTACAGTCTCGCGGCGAGCCTCTTCATTGGCGCGGGAATCAGCGGCTGGTGGGTTTTTGCCGCAATCATCCTCGCGGGCACCGTCGTGATGTTCCTCGTCAACCTCTCAGGCCGACCCTCTGTGCGCTACGGAATCCCCTACGCGGTCATGGCTCGCACCCAGATGGGCGTGCTCGGAGCAAAAGTCCCCGCCCTCATCCGCGGGATCGTCGGAATGTTCTGGTTCGGCGCCCAAACCTACTTTGCCTCGACCGCCGTAGCGCTCGCGCTCCACGCGATCTTCCCCCACGAACCCACCGCCGAATTCCTCGGCATGACCCTCGTTGACTGGATCGCTCTGGTGATCGTCATGATCTTCCAGGTCATCCTGTTCTCGCGCGGACTTGAAGGCATTGCCCGGTTCCTTAACTTCGCCGGGCCGGCCGTCTACGTCGTCATGGTTCTGCTGCTCATCGGAATCTGGGTCCAAGCCGGCGGAGAACTCCTCGAAGGAGTCGGGAGCCTGTTCAAGGGCGACAAGACCGGCGGCGCAGCCGTCGTTGCGTTCTTCAGCGTCGTCGGCACGATGATCGCCTACTTCGCGGCAGTCGTCGTCAACTTCGGTGACTTCTCCCGGCAGACCACATCGGTCAAGGCCATGCGTCGAGGAAACTTTTGGGGCCTTCCAGTCTCCCTAACGTTCTTCACGTTCCTCGCCCTGTTCATCACGGCGGGTGCATACATGGTCTACCAGAACGGTCAAGGCGAACCTGCAACGAACCCCGCCGAAATCGTTGGGCTAGTGGGCAACACGTGGCTGACCATCATCGCGGCGATCACCTTCTTCCTCGCAACGATCGGCATCAACCTCGTTGCCAACTTCATCCCGCCCGCCTACGACCTCGCGAACCTCCTGCCCTCGAAGATCAGCTTCCGGGTGGGTGGCTGGATCACGGCACTGTTCGGATTCATCGTTGGTGCCCTGTGGGTCGCCGCGATCGGGGAGATGGGGCTGCCGAAGTTCGTCGACACACTCGGAGCGATTCTCGCTCCGCTCTATGGTGTGCTCGTCGTGGACTACTACGTGCTGCGTAAGCAGCGGATCCATATCCGCGAAACCTTCACGATGGACCCCAAGGGTATCTACCATTTCCGCAACGGCTGGAACGTCCGAGCGCTCGTCGCCGCGAGCTGTGCGGCTGTGTTCTCGATCCTGACGGTGTGGCTGCCAGCTCTTGAAGCACTTGGTGGATTTGCTTGGCTACTTGGCGCCCTACTCGGAGGACTTTTCCACTATGTTGCTATGAGGGGCAAGATCATTATTGACCCATCAACCGAGGTAACCGCCGCCGGCGAGGAACTATACGAAAGGGGCTCGAATGCCTGACCAAAAAAGAGTGGTAGCCGGCTACGACGGCTCGCCAGAGAGCAAACTCGCGATGCAATGGGCGGCCGAGGTTGCCCAGCGCCGCGGTATTGGACTTCGAGTCGTTAACGCCACGGGCGTCGATCCCACGACACCTGCCGCCTACCGTGCGGGCGTCGCCATCCCGACCGAGCGGGGCGCTCGCGCCGTCGCCGAAGAGGGGGCGAAGATCGCCCGCGAATTCGCCAATATCGACGTCGAGGCAGTCGGCATCGAACACGGTGCGGTCAAGGCTCTCGTCGAGCAGTCAGAGACGGCCGAGCTACTCGTGCTAGGTAACCGCGGACGCGGACGACTCCGGGGTGTGCTCCTTGGATCCTCGGCATTCTCCGTCGCGATACACGCGAAGTGCCCGGTATCGATTATTCGGCACAACCTCCGCCCGCTTCCCTCGCCCGAGTTCCCGATCGTCGTTGGAACCGACGGGTCGGAATCGAGTGCTGGGGCCGTTATGGAAGCCGCTCGCCTCGCATCCGAGACGGGTGCCACGCTAAAGATCGTCTCCGCGTATGCGGCGCCGTCGAACACGCCGTGGCTCATCGCCAAGTACCCACCGGGAATGCACGAGGGTGAAGATCCGAACGTGTGGGAGCGCCAGGTGTTCGACCCTGACCTCGATGGCACATCTTCCGACCAGCGGCGTCGCGGCGCAGCCAACATGGCACGCGATGCCGGTGACCTCGTGGCGGAGAAGTACCCGAATGTTCCCATCGAGCTCATTGTTGCCTCTGGTCGCCCTGAGCGCGTGATCGTCGAAGCGGCAGAGGACGCCTCGGTGATCGTCGTCGGCGCCCGCGGTCGCGGAGACTTCGCCAGCCTCTTGCTAGGATCCGTCAGCCGTGACGTTATTCAGCATGCAGATTGTGCGGTCTACATCGTAAGATGACCTAAAGATTCCCTCCCTCGGTGCACGGTTGCGCCGAGAGAGGGACCAAATGAAAGGACTCGCGATGGCAAGCATTGTGGTCGGTTATGACGGTTCTCCAGAAAGTAAAGCGGCGGTCCACTGGGCGGCATCCGTCGCGCATCGGCGGGGTCGCCCACTCGTTGTCGTATCAGCCGCCGGGGTTGATCCCGGCGATGACCAGGTAGCGGAAGCGAAGGCGCTCGCTGAAGAAGGCGCGGAGCGCGCCCGGCAGTCGGCAGATGTCGAGGTGACCGCGCAGGCCCCCGGTGCAGGCGCCGTCAATTCTCTCGTCGCGCTGAGCCAAGACGCTGAGCTCGTTGTGATGGGTAACCGCGGGCGTGGCCGCTTGCGCGGGGCACTGCTCGGATCGGCGGCGTTCTCCGTGGCGACGCACGCAGCGTGCCCCGTTGCGATCACGCGTGACACGGTGCGTTCGCTCCCCTCCCCGGAGATGCCGATCGTCGTCGGCACCGACGGCTCGGATGCGAGCACCGATGCTGTGCGCGAGGCCGGCCGCCTCGCGTCGCAGACTGGCGCACAGCTAAAGATCGTCGTGGCGTACCCGAGCCCCTCGAATGCTCCGTGGCTCGTGCAACAGTACCCAGTCGATGAGCCAGAGCCCACCGAAGAAAACGTGTGGGAGCGCGTCGTGTTCGACCCAGACATCGACGGCACCTCCTCTGAGCAGCGACGCCGTGAAGCGGCAGGGATTGCTCTTGATGCAGCCGAAGCGGTCGCGAAAGAGTTCCCGGATGTCGCTGTGGAGATGGTCGTCATCTCCGGACGCCCCGAACGAGCGATCGTCGAGGCCGCGGCGGATGCCTCCCTCATCGTGGTCGGCGCGCGAGGGCGTGGTGACTTCGCGAGCCTGCTCCTTGGATCGGTCAGCCGCGACGTCATTCAACACGCGGACTGCGCCGTCTACGTGGTGCGATAACAAGCCTGCAACATCGGATGCTACCGCATGATCATGCGGTAGCATTCATTGTTGCCTAGCCATAAAATCCCCCAAGGAGAATCCGTGAGTGAGCAACCAGGCAAGAAGAAGGTCGTCAAAGTAGACACCCCTGCCGGGGGTAAAGCCGCAGAGGGCGGTAAGAAGGAGCGGGTGTGGACCCCGACTCCGGAAGCCAAGGCCCAGGCCAACAAACTGCGCATCTTCGCTTGGATTAGTTGGATCGTTGCGATCGGTTTTGAGGTGTTCTGGATCCTGTGGGCCTTGCCGCAGTCATCCGAGCGTTTCTGGCTACTGCTCGTGTTGCTTGTCCCGATCGCGATCTTCGCGCTCCTTGGTAACTACCTGTGGAAGAAAGCGAACCGACTCGATCCCGCCTCGAAAGCAAACAAGGCTCGCTTCTTCATCCAAAACCAGCTCGGCGTCATCATGACCGTGGTGGCGTTCCTGCCGCTGATCATCCTTGCCCTGATGGACAAGAACATGGACGGCAAGCAAAAGGGCATCGTCACTGCGATCGCTGCCGTCCTCATGGTTGGGATCGGCATCTATGGTGCCGAACTCGATGGCGGCCCCTCCCAGGAGCAGTACGCCTACGAAGAGAACATTATTGAGCGCCTCACCGGCAAGGACGAAGTGTTCTGGGTGAAGGGCGGCAAGGTCTTCCACGTGTGCGAAGAAGTGCCCGATGTCAACAAGGAGTCGAAGGACGGCACGATCTACCAGGGCACCGTCGCTCAGGCTCACGCAGCCGGCAAGGACCGCCTCACCCTTCGCTGGGAGTCCGAAGCCATCAACTACTGTGGCTACACCCAGGACGACGTTGACGCCGTCAACGCCGGCCTGAAGCTCGACTTCCCTGACGAGGTCGAGGGAGAGCCCACCGACACTGACGCGCCCGCGGACGACAGCACCGACGTCGGTGCGGAAGAAGAAGGCGCCGAAGACGAGGGCGCCGAAGGCTAAGAACGGGCGAGCCGCGGGGTGCAACGCTGCTGCGCTCCGCGGTCTCGTTGTGCGCGATGTGTGTTCACTTTGTGGAACACCGCAATCGCAGTTGGGAAGAATTGGCCGGTCGGATCTAAACTCGAAGCAACGCGGAAACGGGGAACATCATGTCTGAAAAAATCAAGAGCGGCGTTGCCGATCACCTCACGGGCGGGGTCATCATGGACGTCGTCACTGCTGAGCAAGCAAAGATCGCCGAAGACGCCGGCGCAATTGCAGTTATGGCGCTCGAGCGCGTGCCTGCCGACATCCGCGCACAGGGTGGAATCTCCCGAGCGTCTGACCCAGACATGATCTCCTCGATTATTGACGCCGTTTCGATCCCCGTCATGGCGAAGGTTCGTATCGGCCACTTTGTTGAGGCACAGGTGCTCGAAGCGCTCGAGGTGGACTTCATCGACGAGTCGGAGGTGCTCAGCCCCGCCGATTACGCCAACCACATCGACAAGTGGGCGTTCAACACCCCCTTCGTGTGCGGGGCGACC
>CAYVDF010000008.1:0-23225 GCA_964450475.1 uncultured Pseudactinotalea sp. | reverse complement strand
GGCGCAGGCGGCGAGCATGCGCTGCAGGTAATCCTCGGTCGTGGTGATCCACGCGTCGAAGAACGGGGAGGTCGCGGCGGTCAGGCGCATCGCTT
Organism: uncultured Pseudactinotalea sp.; assembly: GCA_964450475.1. Lineage (GTDB taxonomy): Bacteria > Actinomycetota > Actinomycetes > Actinomycetales > Beutenbergiaceae > HY158. The sequence continues at coordinate 23,130 of CAYVDF010000008.1, read as the reverse complement.
CGCGTGAGGACACGGCCTTCTTCGTGGCATCGACCGTGACGATGACCATGGCCATCTCTGGGGCCTCGACCGGCTCGGCGTACGAGCTCGCCGAATCGGTACCGGTGCCGGCGTGCCAGACGGCGACGCCGGGGATGATCGAGCGCGCCGCTGAGCCCGAGCCTCGGCGGGCGAGCGCAGAGAGGGCGCGGGTGTCCAGGTCGAGGCCGTAGGCGCGCGAGGCAGCCAGAGCGAGCGCGGCGAAGCCCGAGGCGGAGGAGGCGAGCCCTGCGCCGGTGGGTGCCTCGTTGTGCGAGACGACCTGGGCGCGCTCGTTTGAGCCGGCCATGTCCCGAACTAGATCAAGGAAGGCTTCCACTCGCGAGGTCGCGACCTCGTCGGCGGGTTTGTCGCCGAGCGTGAAGGTGTCGCGCTCACCACCCACGGTGACGCTCGTCGTCGTCGCGAACGTATCGAGCGTGAGGGAGAGCGATCCGGCAACCGGGAGGTTGAACTCTTCGTTGCGCTTGCCCCAATACTTCACGAGGGCAATGTTCGGGTAGGCGCGGGCGGTAACCACTGGTGATTCCTTCAGGTCAGAAGCGGCGTTTAGGAGCGGGGAACGCGGGTTTTCCACACGGCCGAGGCGCCGGCGGTGCGCAGCGCACTCGCGACGCGCTGAGCGGTGGGTGCATCGGGGACGAGGGCTAGCACGCAGCCCCCGAGTCCTCCGCCGGTGAGTTTCGCTCCGAGCGCGCCCGAGGAGCGGGCGGCGGCAACGAGGTTGTTGAGTTCCGGCACTGAGACGCCCAGGGAGCGCAGGTGTTCGTGGGCGGCGGTCATGCCATCGCCAAGCGCAGTGAGGTTGCCCTCCCGTAGCCAACCTTCGGCGCGAGTGGAGAGATCAGCGAGTGAGGCGATGATGCGGCGGGCGGTGCCGAGGTCGGTGTCGTGCATGGCCCGCACGCCGGAGACGGCCGTGGCGGTGGAGCCGGGAACGCCCGAATCCGCGAGAATGAACAGCAGGTCGGTGCCGATTTCGATCGGGCGCACGAGGCCTTCGTGGAAGTGGATCGGCCCATCGGCGAGAACGGTGCGGGCATCGAGGCCGGAGGGGTTACCGTGGGCGTGACGCTCGGCCTCTTGGGCGATGTCGAAGCGCTCTTCGGGCGTGAACGTCACGTTGTACACCGCGGCCACGGCCTCGGCGATGGCGGCGGCAACGGCAGCGGAGGATCCAAGCCCGCGGTCGGGGGGCACATCGGAGGTGATGTGAACGTCGACCCCGCTCGTGGTGACCCCGCGGCTGCGCAAGGCCTGCAGAGAGGAGTTGATCGCCGTCACGACGGGGCCGAGACGGGCGGGCGCATCGGCGGCGGCACCGGTGAACAGATCAGAGCCGATGAACGTGGAGCCGGAGCGGCGGGCGTACACAGTCGTGGCGAGCCCCGGCAGCGGAACTGCGAGCGCGGGTGCGCCGTAGACGACGGCGTGCTCACCGAACAGGATCGCTTTGGCGTGCGCGCGGCCGACCCCGAGGGGTGCTGTTTCGACGTAGCGCGGTGGCGCGGTGTCGAGGGTGGCGTTCATGACCGATCCGTTCATGTGGGTTAACAAAATAGAACCGATGACTGAGTTTATCCGCACAGGGGCCCATGACTCACGCTTCCGCGTGTGTCATCACCAACATTCCACGAGGTTTTCACGATTAGAATTGGCCCTCAGCAGCCACTTTTGGCCAGCTTGGGTGCGGTCTCGCCAAAGGTGCGCCGCACGAAACTACACGTTAGGGGGCACTGGTGGGGCTCGTCGTCGATAAATATTCTGCTAGCGCACGCGAGTGGGTCAACGCAGCCGTGAAGACGATCGAGGCGGAAGCGGCGCGCAGTGCCGATACCCACCTCATTCGGTTTCCATTGCCGGCGCGGCTTGGGGTGGATCTGTATCTGAAGGACGAATCGACGCACGTCACGGGTTCGCTCAAGCATCGGCTCGCGCGGTCGCTGTTTTTGTATTCGCTGTGCAACGGGTGGCTTGGGCCAACGACGACGGTCATCGAGGCATCCTCGGGGTCGACGGCCGTGTCGGAGGCGTATTTCGCTCAGCTTATTGGGCTGCCGTTCGTTGCGGTGATTCCGGCGAACACCTCCCCGGAAAAGATCGCGCTCATTGAGAGCTACGGCGGGTCGTGCCACTTGGTGGCCAACGCCGCGGACGTGTATCCAGCGGCAAACGCGCTCGTTGAGCAGATCGGCGATGCGCATTACATGGATCAGTTCACGTTTGCTGAGCGAGCTACCGACTGGCGCGGGAACAACAACATCGCCGAATCGACGCTCGCGCAGATGTCGCATGAACCTCACCCTGTGCCCACGTGGGTCGTGGCCGCCGCCGGCACGGGCGGTACCTCGGCAACGTATGGCCGGTATATCCGTTACCAGGGCCTGGCCACGCGGCTGTGCGTGCCCGACCCGGAGGGCTCGATCTTCCTTAAGGCATGGAAGCGGGACGAATCGGCAGCGACCTCGCAGGGCTCGCAGATTGAGGGGATCGGGCGCCCGCAGGTGGAACCAAGTTTTATCGGCGGTGTCATCGACCGCATGATTGAGGTCCCCAACCCTGCCTCGATCGCGGCGATGCAGTACGCGTTCGAGGTGCTTGGGCGCACGGTTGGTCCCAGCACGGGAACGAACCTGTGGGCCGCGCTCCAACTCGCCGGCGAAATGCACGAGGCCGGTGAGCAGGGCTCAATCGTCACCGTGCTGTGCGATGCCGGGGATCGCTACGCCAAGACGTACTACAACCCCGAGTGGATTGCCCAGCGCGGCTGGGATGTGACCCCGCATGCGCAGTGGATTGAGGGTCTCGTTCGCGCCTAGATGCGGTGGAGGCGCGTGGCCGATGCTTGGGCGCGCGGCTTGATATCGATGAGGTCGATGTTGACGTGCTTGGGCCGCGTGAGCGTCCACACGATCGCATCAGCAACGTCTGCGGCAACGAGTGGGCCTGGCACGCCGTCATACACGGCATCGGCCGCGTCCTGCGAGCCGAGGCGCCGCAGCGAGAATTCCTCAGTGTGCACGAGGCCGGGCGCGATCTCGATGATTCGGATCGGTTCGCCGAGCAGCTCCATCCGCAGGGTTGCGGGAATCGCTTTTTCTGCGTGCTTCGCCGCCGTGTAGCCCGCGCCACCGGGATAGAACTCGTGCGCCGCCATTGAGGTGACGACGACGATGTCACCCTCCCCCGCCCGCAGTGCCGGCAGCAGCGCGGTCACGGTGCGCAGAGTCGCGATGACGTTGATGTCGTACATCTCCTGCCAGCGGGCGATCACGGCCTCGTCGGTCGCGCTCGCCACGGAGTCAACCCCGCGAGCGCCACCCGCGTTGGCGACTACCGCATCGAGCGGCCGCTCCCCCACGGCCGCCGCCACGGCCGCCGATCCCTCGGGTGTGGCGAGGTCGGCCACGACGTACTCACACCCCGTCTCCTCCGCGAGCGCCGCGAGGCGATCCTCACGCCGGGCAACTGCGAGCACGCCGATTCCTTGTTCGCGCAGCATTCGAACGCACGCCTCACCAATTCCGGTGGAGGCTCCTGTGACAACTACCAATTCCATGGCTCTATCGTGCCACCGCTGGCCGCTATGATGGATCTCGAACTCCGAAGCGTTCTTTGCTTCGTGCTCCGCGGTTGGATATGACCGTCAGTTCATCCCGCGCCTTTCGCGTGCGTGCACTGTTCCCTGCCGCCGAAAACTCACCTGACATGAACCGTCGCACTGCTTTGTTGCCCGCGCTCGCCGCTATCCTCGCACTCGCCGCGTGCGTGCCCGCCTCACCGGCTACTCCCGCCGATGAGCCAGCGCCTTCGGCACCGCTAACCGAGGCCGCCTCCTACCCCATGACGATCGATAACTGCGGGTTCGACGTCACCGTCGCAGCCCCACCCGAGCGGATCGTCACGATCAAATCGACCTCGACTGAGTTGGTACTCGCCCTTGGTCTTGGTGATCGTCTTGTCGGTACGGCGTTTTCTGACGGCGAGCTTCCCGCTGGCTTGACGTTGCCCGCCCATAACCCGCCTGTGTTGTCGGACAAGGCACCGGGCTCTGAGGCCGTGCTTGCGGTGGAGCCAGATTTTATTTTGGCTGGGTGGGAATCCAACCTCACGAGTGAAAACGCCGGCGACCGGGGCGATCTCGCGACCTGGGGTATCTCCACGTACGTTGCCCCGCCGGCATGCCAGGCCCCGGAGTATCAGCCGAACCCGCTGACGTTTGAAGATATTTTTTCTTTCATTCTCGAAGCGGGCGCACTGCTCGGTGTGCCCGAGACCGCCGAGGCACTTGTTGCCGACCAGGTGCAGGCGCTCCAGGGCATCGATCCCGTCACGAGCCACCCCACGGCCGTGTGGTACTCCTCTGGCTCCGAGACTCCCTTCGTTGGCGGGGGCATCGGCGCGCCCCAACTTCTCATGGACACCGCTGGCCTCGTGAACATCAACGCCGGCGTGAATGAGACGTGGGCATCTGTTGCGTGGGAAGCCATTGCCGATGAAGATCCCGACCTGATCGTGCTCGTCGACTCGGCGTGGAACAGCGCCGAGCACAAGATCAGCGTGCTCGAATCCATGCCCGTGACTGCCGCGATGACGGCCGTGAAGAACGGCAACTACCTCATCGTTGACTTCCCGGCGTCTGAAGCGGGAATCCGCTCCGTTGAGGCAGCCGCATCGCTTGCCGAGCAGGCGAAAGCCCTCGGATGGTGAAACCGGCCAGGATCCGGTGGTGGCTAGCAGGAGGAATCCTCGTCCTGCTAGCCTCCTGGATCGGCGCACTCACCGTAGGCCCGGCAGGCTCCCTGTCATCCGACCTCCCAGCCCTTGGCGCCTCCGACGTACTCTCATCGGCCACGCACCACATTCGAGTGCTCGCCCACACGCTCGGCATCGGCGATGACCCAGGCGTGAGCCCGATCTCCCCGATCCGTGAGGTCATCATCTGGCAGGGACGCGCCCCGCGCATGCTCACCGCCGCGGCCGTTGGCGCTGGGCTCTCTGTTGCGGGCGCTGTCATGCAGTCGGTCGTGCGCAACCCACTCGCTGATCCGTACCTCCTCGGCCTCTCCTCCGGGGCCTCCCTCGGCGCTGTCGCCGTACTCGTTCTTGGCGCGTCTCTCGCGCTCCCCCTCGCCGCGTTCGCCGGTGCCATGGGCGCCCTCGTCCTCACCCTCGCGTTAGCCGGGCGCGGCGCGGGCGCCCAACCTGGGCGCATGATCCTCGCTGGTGTCGCCGTCGCCCAAGGCGCCTCTGCCCTGGTGTCTTTCCTCATCTTTTCCACCGTGCGCGGGGATTCCTACCGCGAAATCCTCACGTGGCTCCTCGGTTCGGTGGCCGGCGCCACGTGGACCTCCGTCGCGATCAGCGCCGGAGCCCTCGCACTTCTGTTGCCCATCATCCTCGGATCTGCCCGCACACTAGACTCCTTCGCCTTCGGCGACACCGCCGCGGCCTCCCTCGGGGTCAACGCCCCGCTCTCTCGGTGGATGCTCCTTTCTGTGACGGCGCTCCTCACCGGCGCGATGGTCAGCGTGTCTGGAGCAATCGGTTTCGTCGGACTCGTATTCCCCCACGTCGTGCGCCTCATCGTTGGATCCTCCCACCGGCTTGTGCTCCCGCTCGCGGCCGTCGGCGGGGCCATATTTCTCACCTGGGCAGACACCCTCGCCCGCACGGTGTTCTCTCCCCAGGAGCTCCCCGTTGGCATCGTCACCGCCGCCGTTGGTGCCCCCGTGTTTGCGTGGCTGCTCTCCCGCCGATCAAGGCAGGGCCTATGAGCACGAACCTCTGGACAGAAAACCTCTCCTACGCGGCCGGAGCGCGTGGGTCGGTACCGATCCTCACGGGCGCGAGTTTCCACGCCAACGCCGGTGAGGTGACGGGAATTCTTGGGCCAAACGGCTCAGGCAAAACAACGCTCCTGCACCTCATCATCGGAGCTCTCCACGCATCCGGTGGTGCCACCTACATCGGTGAACCGGGCACGCTCGGGGGCAGGGAGCTCGACGCCATCCCCCGCCGCGAGCGCGCCCGCCTCCTCGCCCTGGTCGAGCAGGAAGCCCGCCCGCACGAGGAACTCACCGTGGCTGAGGTGATCGCCCTGGGGCGCTTACCCTTCCACGGCCGGTTCGGCTCGCCGATCGCAGGCGATCTGGTCCCCACCGAAGCAGCCGAGCGCGCCGGCGTGCAGCACCTCGCATCGCGCCGCTTTAGCACCCTGTCTGGCGGCGAGCGCCAACGGGTTCACCTCGCTCGCGCTCTCGCCCAGACCCCGAGCGTGCTCCTCCTCGATGAACCAACGAACCACCTCGACATGTCCGCTCAACTCGAACTGCTGCGCCTCGTGCGCGATGTCGCCGATGACGGCGCTGGTGTGCTCCTCACTGTGCACGACCTCGCCCTCGCCGCCCGCGTATGCGACCGCGTCGTCGTGCTCTCGAAGGGTCACGTCGTGGCGAGCGGCGAGCCCCTCGAGGCGCTGACCCCTGATCTCATCCACGACGTGTGGGGCGTGCGCGCCCACTGGGTTCACGCCCGCGGCTCAGTGGCCCTCATCTATTCCTAGACCGCGGGGCTATTGTTGTAACATCACGCGAACAACACGAAGGAGCCTGAGTGAGTAACGTGGCCCGCCCGCTTCAAACCAATGGTCGCGGCGTCGTGCTCATCTCCGTGGCTCACGTCGCGAACGATCTCTACCAGGGCGTTGTTCCGGCGATGCTGCCGTTCTTCGCCTCCGAGCGCGGCTACTCCTACGCGGCCCTCGCGGGGTTAACTCTCGCCGCCACCCTCATTTCCTCCGTCGCGCAACCGATCTTTGGACTCCTCGGCGATCGCCGTTCGATGCGGTGGATGATCATGGTCGGAATCGCCACGGCCGCCGGAGGCGTTGCGGTGTCCGGGCTCGTTGACACATACGCGCTCACATGGATCGCCATCGCGGTCGCAGGCCTCGGTGTTGCCGCCTTCCACCCCGAAGGCTCACGTGTCGCGCGGCAAGCAGCCGGTAACTCAAACAAAGCAATGAGCGTCTTCGCACTCGGCGGCAACGCCGGGTACGCGCTCGGCTCGGTCGTGGCGACCCCAGTGCTCCTGTCATTCGGCCTCAAGGGCACGCCGCTCCTGGCGATCCCCGGCGCGGTCATGGTGCTCATCCTCATCCGCTCTCTCGGGCGGGTCATGACGGACCGGGTCGGTGCCGCAGCAGGTTCCCGGCTGCCCACTGGCCGCGACAACTGGCCCGCGTTCACCGCACTCATCGTCGTCATCATCTTCCGCTCGGTCATGTTCCTGTCCCTCGTATCGTTTATCGGCCTGTACTTCATGCGAGTCCTCGGCACAAGCGAAGCAACCGGTGGCGTGGTGTTGTCGACGTTCCTCTTCGCCGGCGCCGTGGGCACCATGATGGGCGGGTGGATGGCCGACCGCTGGGATCGCATCTTCACGATCCGCGTCGGACTCGCCGCATCGATCCCCTCCCTCATCGGCATGCTGCTCAGCCCAAGTCCGGCCATCGCGACGTTCTTCGTCATCCTCCTAGGGATCGCGCTGTACTTGCCGTTCTCCGTCATCATCATGCTCGGGCAGGATTATTTACCAAACCGCATCGGCACAGCCAGCGGCGTCACAGTCGGCCTGCCGATGACCGTCGGCGGCCTGTTCGCACCCTTAGTCGGCACCCTCGCCGATAACACCTCCCTCGTGTTCGCCCTGACGTTCCTCCTCATCGCCCCCGTCCTTGGGATCCTCGTCTCGCTGTTCCTTACCGACCCGCAAAAACAGAGTGTCTAGTTCCCACCTGCAGGCGCGGTGCGGCGATAAACTGAGCGCCAACCCCTTGGAGGATCAATGGCAACTCCGCCAGACCCCACACCTCGCGCGCGTTCACGCATCCCTGGTGGTTGGCTAGCGGCAGGAATCATCGCGCTCGCGTTGATCGTTGGGATTCCCACCGGCATCCTCCTGACACGCATCATGAGCCCAAACCCACCCAAACCCAACCTCGCTGACCTCCCCTTAGTTGAGGCCGGCACCGAAGTGTGGGGTAATGCGATGTTGTTTCAAGACGCCGCACAACCGATGATCTGTTTTCTCTCCATGGATTCGTACCCGCCACAGTGCGCCGGCCCGTTGGTTGCCGGGGATTTCTCGTGGGATGACATCAAACATGAGGAAGCCAACGGGGTGCGGTGGACGAACGAGTACTACCGCGTGCAGGGAACGTATGACCCATCGGCCGGCGAATACGGCACACTGACGCTCACGACGCCAGTCACGACTAGGGATGGAGACGACGTCAACACGCTCGAGTTCCCGCAGCTGTGTAACGACCCGCTGCGCGGAGCCAACCCAGACCTAACAGACCACGAGGCTGAGAACGCCCTCCACGCGGCGCTTGAGCAGTTCGAGATCATCGACGTGTGGGTCTCCAACGGCAGGGACGCCTACAACGTCGTCGTCCGCGGCGACGCCGAGAAGGTACACGCCACCTTACGGGGCGTGTGGGGCGGGGAACTCTGCGTGAAAAGCTCCGCTGGCGCGACCCAAGAGGAACGCGTCGCGGCTGTCGAGCGGATCATCGCCGCACTCCCTCGGGGCCAGGTCATTGCCGGGGGTCCCGAGGGGCGCGGCGGTGGAGTCGGCCTTGAACTCCTCTACCTCGACGCAGCGTCATATGACGCGATCCGCGAGGCGGTCGGAGATATCCCCATCGTCGTTCGCACGGCGCTCACCCCGGTCGGGGCGGCGCCGAGCGTCGGGTGGAACTAGGCCCCTACTCGTGCAGGGTCATCCCGATGTATTCGGCGACGAAGTCGATGTCCTTATCCCCTCGACCCGAGAGGTTGACGATGATGACCTCATCTGCAGACATCTGCGGCGCTAGGCGCATCGCACCGGCGAGCGCGTGAGCTGATTCGATCGCGGGGATGATCCCCTCAGTGCGGCACAGCGCTTTAAACGCCTCGATCGTTTCGGCGTCAGAGGCCGTGATGTATTCGGCACGTCCAACGTCTTTCAGGTGGGCGTGCTGCGGACCAACGCCAGGGTAGTCAAGCCCCGAGGCGATCGAGTGCACCGGCAGCGGCTCGCCCTCATCGTCCTGGAGGACGAGGGTCTCCATGCCGTGGATCATGCCTGGGGTTCCAAGGGTCATCGTCGCGGCGTGCTCACCGGGGGTGTCAAGGGAACGACCCGCGGGCTCAACGCCGTAAATCTTGACGTCGGAATCTTCGAGGAACGCAGAGAACAGGCCAATCGCGTTCGATCCCCCACCAACGCAGGCGACGAGCGCATCAGGAAGGCGGCCTTCCTTCTCCTGGATCTGCTTGCGAGCCTCCCGGCCCACGATCGACTGGAAGTCACGCACCATCGAGGGGAACGGGTCGGGCCCAACGACGGAGCCGATCGCGTACATCGTCTCGCCGAAGTCGGCTGCCCACACCTCGAATGCGGAGTCGACCGCTTCCTTCAGGGTGCGCCCACCGGTGTTGACAGGCACGACGTTCGTTCCGAGCAGTTGCATTCGGACGACGTTCGGGTGCTGCTTGTGGATGTCGACGGCGCCCATGTGGATCTCGCATTCCAGGCCGAGCAGAGCCGCCGCGGTTGCGAGGGCCACGCCGTGCTGGCCGGCGCCGGTTTCGGCGATCACTTTCTTCTTGCCCATCCGCTTGGCGAGCAGAACCTCACCGAGGGTGTGGTTGATCTTGTGCGCACCCGTATGGTTGAGGTCTTCGCGCTTGAGGTAGATCTTCGCCCCGCCAACTTCCTCGGTTAGGCGCTTGGCGAAGAACAGTGGCGAGGGCCGCCCTACGTAGTCGGCCAGGAGCTGTTCGTACTCGGCAATAAAGTCGGGGTCATCCTTCGCCTCGGCGTAGGCGGCGGCAACTTCCGCCATGGGTGCCTCGAGGTGGGGTGGGAGGATCCGGCCTCCGAACTTACCAAAATAACCGGATGCGTCTGCTGCAGAAAGTGAACTCATACGGCGAAGAATACCCTGTCTGAGTGTGTGCCTGCACACAGCAACCAACCAGTGATACACCGCCGGAAAAGCGTTACACTGACGTGCCTGTGCGGAAGAGGTCCTCATCCGGGGAGCGATTGATTATCTTTGCTCCCGGCCCTTCCACATCGAGTACGTGCTGGCTCACCCCGCGAACTACGGCGACGGGCCGGCCGCCGACCTTGCCCTTGACGAGGTCGGCTGCTGCAGCAATTTCGTCGGCGACGTTGCGGATCGTCGCATTAAGCGTGACCCCGGCATCGTCGGTTTGGCCGCGCATGTCATCGAGCGGTTCGATCCCGGCAGCGCCGATTGCGATGTCGGCGATGCCTCTGCGCCATGGTCGACCAACCGTATCGGTGATGATGACGCCCATGGGCATGGCGAAGCGGGCGTAAATTCCGCGGCGGATCTCTCTGGCCGAGGCGTCGGGATCCTTCGGCAGGAGCAGCGCGGTGCCTGGCGGTACGTTCGAGGTATCGACACCGGCCGCAGCCATGACGAACCCGTGGTGGGTTTCAACGATCCGCATGACGGATCCATCGGCGTGTTCGCGGCGGGCAACCTCGCGCACCGTCTCTGAGTCGATCGCGGCCTCACGATCCTTCACCGGGACGAGTCGACCTTCGGCTCGGGCGACGATCTTTGATGAGACAACGATGACGTCTCCGGCACGGGGACCTTGGCTGCCATCCGGCCACGTCAGTGCGGCAAGGCCTGGGGTAATGAGGGCGGCGATGTTATCGCCCGTGGAGAACGTCGGGAGATTTTCTAGAGCCTGAACAATGAGGGTCACGCCCCTACCGTAGCGCGGGCAGGATCTGCGATTCGACAAGCCCGATCCACGTCTCGTGATCATCACCGGCGTTGTGGAGGTAGATCTCGTCGAACCCAAGAGCACGGTAGTCACGGATTTGTGCGACGATCGCATCGGCCGAGTCGGTGATGAGGAGATTTCCGGCAAAGTCTTCTGGGCGCACGATCTTGGCGATCTGCGCGAAATCAAACGGGGAACGAATATCGGAGATGTTGAACCGCATCGCGGCCTGAGGCCGGTTGCGCAGCGCGTTCGTCGTTGCCTGTTCAATCGATGCAGCCCACGACACGTGCATGCGCACGACCCGCAGAGTGCCCTCGAGGTTCTTGCCCATATCCTCGCGGCCCTGATTGAAGCGTTCGACGAGTACGCGAGCGCGGTCGAGCCCGGTGGCCATCGTGACGATGCCGTCGGTATGGCGCCCGGCGCGGCGGGCGGTCAGCGGCCCGGCCGTTGCAATGAGCACCTTCGGCGTGGGCACTGGGATCGTCCAGAGGCGGGCGGAATCAAACATTGCGTGGTCGCCGTGGATGCGGGTTTCACGCCCGGCAGCGGAGTTGGAAAATATTTTTGCGATGAGGTCAGCCGCCTCGAACATCGCGTCAATTCGTTCCGGAGCCCGCGGCCACGCGCGCGTTACGGGGGCATCGTTGAGTGCCTCACCCGCGGAGAGGCCCAGCCAGTGCCGCCCGGGGTACATCGATGCGAGCGTCGCACTGGCTTGGGCGATCGTCGCTGGATGGTGGCGATAGTTCGGGGTGATGACCCCACCGAGGGTGCCGCCGGTGCCTGCGCCCGCCGCCGAGAGCACGCTCCACATGTGCGGAGCACGCTGCGCGGGCGAGGCGGGTGGGACCCATGGCTGGAGAACGTCGGAGGCCATGATGCCGCCAAGCCCGGCGCGGCTTGCGGCCCGTGCCACGTCGACGGCCTCGCTGGCGCTGAGCTGTTCAAGCATAAGAGCGATACCCACGTGTGCCATGTTGGGGACTCCTTACGGGTTCGGTAGCGCCGCGGCGATCAACGGATCGGAGGCAATGTAGTCGGTCAACAAAGCGCGGGCAACCTCGGTCGAATCGAGAAGCGGATGGGCCGCGAACGCCCGCCACGCCCCCGAGCGCGAGCCTCGGCGCACGGCCTCGATCAGGAGCCGGTCGGCGGCTTTCACCCCGAGGATGAGCGCGGTCTGGTCGAGCGCAAGGCGTGCGGGTGGGTGGATCTGGTTGACACCGCGAGAGTTGACTGTGCACGGCATCTCGATGACGGCCGCATCGGGTAGCTCTGGAATCGCTCCGTTATTTGGCACGTTGAGGATCATCCGGTGGTCCTCTCCCGCAAGGAGCCCGGCCATGAGGTCGATCGCTACCTCGTGGTACCCGCCGGAGAGGTCTTCTTCTTCGCGCGCATCGGTGCGTGCTTCGGCCATGTAGGTCGCTTCCCGTTCTGCGAGCGCCTCGCGCCAGGCATCGCTCGCGTGCTCCACGTCCCTAGCCACGCGTTCATAGAATCCTCGCTGCTGCTCTTGGAGGAATTCACCGCGGGTAGCCTCAGCAGCGGCCAGCCTCTGGGTCACCTCGCGCGTGCGCGCGTAGTAATAGAGGTACTCATTCGGCAGCGCGCCGATTTCTTGCACCCAGTCGGGCCCAAGCAGGCGCGCCTCCTCGATCCGAAGGAGAAGATCGCGGTCGGCGAGTAAACCTGGAAGGTGATCGACGCCGTCAACAATAAAACTCGTGAGCCACCCGAGGTGGTTGATGCCGAGGTACCCGATTTGGGCGTCGTCGAGGTTGGTGCCGGTGACGCGCGCGACGCGGCGAACGAGGCCGATCGGGGTGTCGCAGATGCCGACGACGCGCGGGTGGTGGGCGTGCATCGCTTCGGTGATGAGGCCGGCGGGGTTGGTGAAGTTGATGATCCACGCATCTGGTGCGAGGCGGGCAACGCGCGTGGCGAGATCTTCCATGAAACCGAGCGTGCGGGTCGCGTAGGCAAGGCCCCCGGGGCCGATTGTTTCTTGGCCGAGGAGGCCGTGGGCGAGGGCGACGCGTTCGTCGTTGACACGCCCCGCAGTGCCACCGATGCGGACGGCGGCGAAAACAATAGCGGCGCCGGTGAGGGCGGCATCGAGATCGGTGGTCGCGCTGACAGCAACGGTTCCGCCCATGCCATGGAGCACGGATTGGATAGCTGACAGCCGGGCGGGATCCGTGTCGGTGAGCACGACCTCGCTGATGGGAAGGCGATCGCGAGCGCCAGCGAGCGCGGAGTACACGAGCGGTACTCGAAAGCCTCCACCACCAACGATCACTAGGCGCATGCCTCAACGTTACCGCGCACCTCGCTCCCACGGGCACGGCGCAAAGGGCGCATTGTTCCCCCGCGAATCTGGCGGTTCGGTGAGATACTCGGAGCATGAGCTCCGGCCCATATGAGTTTATTTCTCAGTATCCGCTTCTCTCCCAGCTCAGCGCGGCGGAGCAGGATACGCACGCCGTAGCGGAGACCGGCGAGTATCTGCCTACGCCCCACGATGTGTTGCTGACCGGAATGCTGTTCTTCGACATCGTGTTTACGGGCATGCCGCACGGGCCCAGGCCCGGGCAGGAAGTGTGGACTCAGGGCATGGGCTCGGCGCCAGGTGGGATCGCCAATCTCGCCGTTGCTCTCGCGCGCCTCGGGCTCAACACCTCTCTCGCTGCGGGGTTCTCCACGGACATGTACGGGGAGTGGATGTGGCGGATCTTGTCCGAGCAGGAACACATCGACCTGTCCCATTCGCTCACCTACCCCAATTGGCACACGCCGGTTACCGTGTCGATGGCGTATGACGGCGATCGCGCGATGGTCACGCATGGTCACCCGACCCCGTCCCCGATTTCGAACGCGCTCCGGCCCGCTCCCCTCACGCGCGCGGTCATCGTTGATCTTGGTGATCCCGAGCTGCGAGCGGCCTCGTGGTGGAAGGCGAGCGCCCGCGCGGGAGCAAAAGTGTTTGCCGATGCCGGGTGGGATCCGCAGCAGGAGTGGGATAGGCGCATCCTCGATTCGTTGGAGCACGTGTACGCGTTCACTCCGAACGCTCAGGAGGCGATGGGTTACACGCGCACGGACTCCCCCGAAGCCGCGCTCGAAAAACTTTCTGAACTCGTGCCGCTGATCGTCGTCACCGATGGGGCCCGTGGCGCGATGGCGATCGACTCCTCCACGGGCGAGCGCGCCAGCGTTCCTGCACTGCCCGTCTCCGCAATTGATCCAACCGGTGCCGGCGATGTGTTCCTCGCCGCCCTCGTCCTCGGCACGCTGCGCGAGTGGCCGCTGGAGCGCAAACTCCGCTTCAGCACGCTATGCGCATCGCTCGCCGTGCAACAATCTGGCGGATCCCTAGCCGCTCCAGGCTGGGGCGACGTCGTTGACTGGCACGCCGACCTCATAGAGTCCGCGGCCGCGGGTGACGAGCACGCCGTAGAACTCCTCCCGCACTATGAGTTCATCCACGGGTGTTCCGAAGGAATGTTCATGGGCGCAGTGCGCCGCGCCGAAGCAACGATCGCGCACTTCTCCGACGCGCGCCCCGAGCACGACACCGACCCGTCCGACTAGGAGCGCGCCATGACCGCCGACCCGCCACCGGCCATCATCCCGGTCGACCTTGGGCCGAGGGCTCGGGAGGCGGGAATCCGCGCTGCCTTCACTACCCGCGCCGCCGGCAACTTTGGACTCGACGTTGGGGATGATCCGGGCAGCGTGCACGCCCGCCGAGCCGGCCTGCGCGGATGGGCTGGGCGCGAGGTCCTCTTCGCCGACCACGTGCACGGCACCAACGTCCTCGATGGAGCAGCAAACTACCCAAGCGAACCGATCGGCGACGCCTGGGTCACGAACGCCCCGGCCGCCCTCGCCGTGCTCAGCGCCGACTGCCTACCGATCTTATCTTTTGACGTCGAGCAACGGGTTATCGGGGCGGCACATGCCGGTCGCGTGGGTCTCCTTGCGGGAATCCTCCCCGCGACCACCACGCGGATGCGTGAGCTGGGAGCAACAGATATTCGCGCCGTCATCGGGCCAGGCATTTGCGGGGCGTGTTACGAGATCTCCCCTAAGATGGCCGAAGAACTCATGACACACGACGACGCGGGCTGGGCCCTGACGACGAGCCACTGGGGCACACCGAGCCTCGACCTGCCGGCACTAGCGCGCACGCAGCTGGAACGCCTCGGAGTCACCATCGTGGAGTCGTTTGGATGCACCTTAGAAGATCCGAGGTTCTTCTCCCACCGCAGCACCGACCGTTTCAACGGCCGGCAAGCGGGCCTCCTAGCGCTGACCCCGAGGGATCAGCGCTAGGCGGGCGGCTAATAATGCACTAACTGGTTGGGGAGCCAGAGAATAATATCTGGGAAGAAGAAGAGCACTCCCACAAGCAGAAGGTCGATGATGACGAAGGGGAGGACTCCCCGGAACACCTCGGCGACCTTGACCCCGGAAGTTCCAGAGACCACGAAGCAGGAAATACCCACAGGTGGGGTCACCATGCCGATCTCGATGAGCTTGACGATGAGGATCCCGAGCCAAATGTTATTGAAGCCCAGATCCGCGGCAACCGGGGCGAGGAGCGGCACCGTGATCACGAGGATCGACAGTGACTCCAGTGCCATCCCCAGAGGCAGCAGGGCTGCGAGGAGAATAATCATCGTCAGCTGCGGATTGAGGTTTGCTTCCAGGATCGCCGAGGTCAGCATTTGCGGCACCTTGGCGGCGACAAAGAAGACCGAGAGCACAGCCGAGCCAACAATGAGTGAGAACACCATCGACGTGGTTCCGGCGGTCTCCTTCAGCGACCTCACCAGCGCCTCCATGACCCCCCGCACACCGCGCTTGCGGGTTTCAAACAGGAGCATCAGCAACGCGGCGAAGGCACCGAGTGCGGCCGATTCCGTTGCGGTCACGATCCCGGAGTACATTCCTCCAAGGACAACGGTGAACAGGATCGCCACGTAGAGCAACCCGCGCAGCGGCAGGTCGCGCAGACGCGTTGGTGGGGTTTCGACGAGTGTGGCCGTAGCAGCGGTGGTGGCTGCGGTAACGCTGGAAGCCTCTTCGAGGGCTTCTTCGAGCGATGCACTCGCCGGAGCAGACGCCGCCTTGCCTACCACTCGCCGAGCGCGGAGCATCACATACAGGGAGTACGCGATGGCGGACATGATTCCGGGGATGATTCCCGCGGCGAGCATCTTCGCGACCGACTCGGTCGTCATGATTGCATACAGCACGAGGATGATACTCGGAGGGATGAGCACGCCGAGGGTGCCTGCCACGGCCACCGAGGCGGTCGCGAGCGGTGTTGGGTACCCGTGTTTGCGCATTTCCCCAACGGACAGCCGCGACATCGTCGCCGTGGTTCCGATGGACGAACCAGACACAGCCGCAAACCCGGCACACGCCATAACGGTTGCAACACCCAGGCCACCGGGCAGACGCCGGAATAGATGGGCGGCAACGGAATACACTTGCTCGGCTATCCCCGCGTTCATCGCGAACATTCCCATGAGGATGAACATGGGGATGATCGTCAGCGTGAATTTCGACGTCTCATCGAAGGGCAAGCCGCCAAGCATGTTTGTTGCGTAATCAAAGTCGCGTAGGAGGAGGAGGCCCACTGCACCCGAAAGACCGAGGGCAAACGCGGTTGGCATCCGGATCGCCAGCAAGGCGAGTAACAGGAAAATGATTCCAACAACCAAGACACCGTTACTCATTGGTCGTCCCCCTTAGCAGTGGTACGGCCCCCGTTTTTGTGATCCACGATGTGGGGTTCGTTGGCAGCCGCGATACCCGACTGCATCGTTTCGAACCCGTCAATGTCGTGGTCCTGAAAACCTAATACTTCGTTCCCCTGGATGAGCCTGAGGATGTTTACCAGTGCCACAATCGCCATGGCCACTAGACCAATGACGATCACCCAGCGGGTCGGCCAGATTGGCCAGTTGACGATACCCATACGGTTCTCGTTTGACGACGTCGAAGCGAGTGCGCGAAGCGTCGTTGCGTAGATCAGCCAGATCAGGGTGATCTCGGTCAGGATCCACGCGATCAAGACCAGGATTCGGGAAATGTGTCGTGGCAGGCGTTCGGTCAGCAGATCCACGGCAATATGCCCGTTGGTTGCGCCCGTGTAGGCCATTCCGAGAAACACTGCCGCCACGAGTACGGTTTCGCCCAGTTCGAAGAGCCCCGGAATCGACTGATTCCGAACAGCGCGAGAGATCACATCGAGGATGATGGCGGTCATCATCACCACGGTTGCAATCGTCGCTAGGACCCCGAGAACAGAACTCAGCCAAACGGCGAACCTATTCACTGTTGCTCCAATGCATCAATCGACGGCAGATTCGCGGGTTCGGCGACACGCATGCAGCGTGCCGCCGAACTCCACGTGCGTGTCTACTTGTTTTCAAACCGTTCAATGCACAGCGTTACTGGGTCCTCAACTTCGTGGCCCTGCGCGGCTAGTGCTTCGAGCTTCTCAACGTACGCGTCGAAGTAGCTTTGGGGATCTTCGAGCCCATCGGCAGCGGCCTGCTTGAGGTATGCCTCAATCAGGTCCTCCTGCACGAGGTCCTTCCATTCCTTCGTTGCTTCTTCGCTCCACGCACCGAGGTACTTGGTGTTAGGGAAGTCTAGTAGAGTCGTGCACTGCGCCTCGGTGACGCTGTTGAACGCCTCCATACCGGCACCGGTGTTGAGCTCCTCGCGGACCTCATCGACAATCGCCTTCAGGTCATCGGGAAGACCGTTGTATACACCAGCGTTCATCCAGAGGCTGAAGGTGGTGTAGGCACCGGCACCCGGGTCGGTCCAGCTGTCGAGAATCTCCATGAGCTTGTAGTCAACAGGCCCGTCAATCGTCTGAGAGACGGCATCGGCGACGCCACGCTCGAGGTTCTCGTACATCTCTGCAGCCGGCATCGACACGACACCTGCACCGGCCATGTCGTACGCCGAAGGAAGCGACGATCCGATTGCGCGGATCTTCACACCCTTGAGGTCTGCGATGCTCTCGATCGGGTCGTTCGATCCGATCAGGGCCGTGCCTGGGCTCCACGCGGCGATGAACTCAATGCCGCGGTCTTCCCACTGGCGCTTCGCGGACTCGTTCGTTGTGTTGACCTCGTAGAGCGCCTGCATGAGCGCCTGCGGGTTGTCCACGAGGAACGGGATCCCGGCGATCGAGAGCGACGGGAAGAGCGAAGCAGAGTAGTCAGAGATAGAGACACCGATGTCGGCGCGTCCATCACGAACACATTCTGCGATCTCTGGGGCCTTACAAATCGATTCGGGTTCGGTTCGGTCAATGGTGATGCGGCCTTCGCTGCGCTCTTCGAGCTGGCTGTAGAACCACTCAACTACCGGCGCGTTGGGCGTGTTCGGCAACACCATGGTCACGGAGTTGAGCGTGACGCTCTCCCCGGACGCTGCACCATTCGAGCCCCCATTGGTGGTGTCCGTGGTAGCACCGTTGCCACATGCGGCCAGCAGCAACGAACCCAGCGCAAGTAGCGCACCTGCTTTGAGTTTTCTCATTTGATCTCCTCATTGAAAATGCTGCAGTATCGAAAATCTTCAGTCTCTGCTGCAACCGGTAGAAGTTTCTACCAATGAGACTAGATGATATACGATTCCAAGTACGGAATGGTATACGATTTGCAATCTTTATCAAATTGTTGCCTGTCCGCCCCTAGAGCTGCTACCGATCCGGCCGGCGATCACTCTCTGGTTGCCGTAGCTGGTGGCGGGCGAACCGCTCGCAGCAACGTGCAGTGCCCTGGCAATCATCGAACTGAAGCAACAGCTCATGCATAGCAGCCTTGCAGGATGGAGCGTTCTCGTCCTGGCCCGGGCGGCGGTATCGGCTCAGCAGTGGTCGCCCGGCTCACCGCTCGGGGCGCGCAGGTCTTCGCGACGGACGCACATCTCGCTCCCGCTCACGGGCTTGAGAGCGACTCCCAGCGCATCATCCTGATCGAGGCCGACCTCGCGGCCGACTCGGGCGTGGAGACGCAGGTAGCTCGCGACCGCTCCCCTCCTTCGGAAGGCGCCCGGGGCAATCCTATAGTCACCGATGGCGTCCATGTCACAGCCTGCAGATTGGCTTAGCTCGAGCCCTCCGCTATTATTACAATAATGATGTTGTAATAATCAATAGGGGGTTCAACATGGCTGTACAAGCCAGGTCTGGGGCGTCGTCGGAGCGTGATTTAGCGGCCACACTCGCTGGAGCCGGGCAAGTCGCCGGCTTGCAGGTGATCGTCAAGCAGGAGACTCCGTTCCTGCCCAAGGTCGCCTTCACTCTCATCACGCTTGCTTCACTCGGAGGCGCGACGCTGACGGGCACACTAGCAGGGCTCACGGGTGTGTCACTGTTTGCTCGGTGGCTCGCCCTCTGGTCGATCGCCCTCGCTGGTGGGTTCGCCGTGTGGCGCGCGTGGTATCTGCGCACAAGCGACCCCGAAGCGAAGCAGAGCGCTGTTGATGCGCTCAATTCGACGGCGCTTGCTCGGGCGACGAAGGTCGGCCGGGCTATCAGTCCCCTGACGCTCATCGCCATTGCTGGGCCACTCCTCACGCCGTACGTTGTAGCCCAGCCCCTCGTGCTCTGGGGCCTCGTTGCTTCACTCGTGATCGTCGCGGCCGGCCTCGCGGTGGGCGTCAGTTCGCTCCCTGCGGCCTACGCCGTGATCGCAGGAAGCGCCGCATCCGCAACCCTGTGGGCGTACGCCGATGCCGGTGCAGGCACCGGCGGCCTCGTTCGCATCCTGCACCTCACCGCGTTCATTCTCTGGCTTGGTGGCGCCGTGTGGAACATCTGGGTGGCGATGCCCGCTGGGCGCGAGCACGCCAACGTCGACGCCGTTATTGCAGGAGCACACCAACTCGACCGCTTCCGCTGGGTCGTACGCTTCGCCCTGCCGACCATCATCGTCACCGGCCTCATCATGGCTGGCGCATTTCGATGGATGCCCGGAGAGTGGTGGGTCACCTACCCTGGCGTGCTGATTGGCCTCAAGGCGCTAACCATCATTGCCCTCGTCGTCGTGTTCATCACGTGCCCGCTCTTCCGTCATTGCTCCCCCGTACAAGGAGTCTGCGACCTTGACGACCTCAACGACTAAGCCGGACCTCGTTCTCGACAACCGCTCCACTCCATGCGCGGTGGGTCTCATTCGAGCCGCCGAGCAGATTCGGTCCCTTGCTCCTGGTCAAGTCTTAGAGATCCTCAGCCGCGACCGGTTCGCCCCCATGGAAGTGCCCCTGTGGGCCGAGCGCGATGGACACACGGTGCAAAGCGTCGAGAAAGTCGGACGCTGGCCGAGAGCGTTCTTCCGCTTTCACATCCTCGCCCAGTAGGGCGCCGTGCACCTCAGGCTTGGATAATGACGACGATCCCCGAGAGAACCGCGAACCCGAGCACGAGGTAACGCAGCAGTGGCCCATCGAGTCGGTGGTGCACAAATCGCGATGCCCACGACCCAACGGAACGGCAACCATGCCGCAGTCCACCCCATGACGGCGCCCGAAAGTTGCCCTGACACGGCGAGGACGATTAAGGAAATAACTTCCCCGATGAGGAAACACACA
This sequence comes from uncultured Pseudactinotalea sp., assembly GCA_964450475.1. Lineage (GTDB taxonomy): Bacteria > Actinomycetota > Actinomycetes > Actinomycetales > Beutenbergiaceae > HY158. Next base: position 2,635 of record CAYVDF010000008.1, on the reverse strand, counting down.
GCGACGGTCGAGCGCAGCACGACGCCCGGCTGATGTTGCAGCGCGAGCGCTAGAGGCGGGCCGCCAACCCCTGTGGCGGTCTCGGTACCCCCCCGTGACGAGGCCGGCGACCCCGAGCGCGGAACGGTTCGGATTGGACGCCGGAGCAAGGAGTGCAGCCACGGCGGCAATGAGGGTTGACCACCCGATAACGAGCACGAGTTGATGCAGGTTGACGACGAGCAGGATCCACAGGCCAAGAAACGTTCCTGCGAACCGCCCGACCGATACCCACTTCACGGCCCGCCAGGCGATGCCAATGCGTTCTCTCCACCCGATATAGAAATTCAGCGGGACCATAAGGATTAGCAGCATGACTGGGATGAGCCGCGGCTCGATCAACGCCAGCACAGGTGCACTGATGAGCGCAAATCCCATCCCGGTTGAGCCTTGGACGAACGCCGAGATTGCTACCGTCAACCCAATGATGAGGAACGTCACGAGCGAAAAACTCATATGCGAAACTCCCTAGGAGCCGGCTGCCGCACGGCCGTCAGCGGTGGGGTGGCTACGGCGCACGTCAGTGCGGTGTGGTTGTGCAGTAATGCCTCTACACCCCCGCAAACTCTCCCATGACTCCAAGCTAGCAACGACGGCCCCGCCAACCACGACGTCGGGGTATCCGCGTTGAGACGCTAGCGTGAAGTTCCCAACAAACGGGGCGATTGTTCCGCAGGGTTGTGCGAACGAGCCGGCGAATCTGGGAGAATAAGGAACCATGACTGCTGATACTTCTTCTCCACGTCCTGACCCGGCACCGTTGCGCGATATTCACGTCCCCGACAAGCCGAATCTTGATGGTTTAGAAGAGAAGTGGGACGCCGCTTGGTCAGCCAATGCGGTGTACGCATACAACCCTGACACCACCCGCGAGCAGGTGTACTCGATCGATACCCCACCGCCAACGGCGTCGGGTTCGTTGCACGTCGGCCACGTGTTCTCCTACACACACACCGACGCGATCGCGCGCTACCGCCGGATGTCGGGAAAGAATGTTTTCTACCCGATGGGGTGGGACGACAACGGCCTGCCGACCGAGCGCCGCGTGCAGAACTACTACGGCGTCTACGTCGACACCTCGCTGCCCTACGACCCGGACTTCACTCCCCCATACAACGGGGATGCCCCACGTAGTGCGCGCCAGCAGCCGATCTCGCGCCGGAACTTCATCGAGTTGTGTCTTGCTCTGACCACGGAAGATGAGAAGGGCTTCGAGCGCGACTTCCGCCGCCTCGGCCTGAGTGTCGACTGGGCGCAGACCTACCAGACGATCTCCCCGATCGCTCAACAGACGTCGCAGCGTGCCTTCCTGCGTAACCTCGCCCGCGGTGAGGCGTACCAAATCGAAGCCCCAACGATTTGGGATGTCACGTTCCGTACCGCGGTTGCCCAAGCTGAGGTCGAGGATCGTGAGCGCCCTGGCGCGTTCCACAAGGTGACCTTCCACAAGAGTGACGGCAGCGGCACGATCCTCATCGAAACCACCCGCCCTGAACTCCTTCCTGCGTGTGTCGCCCTCGTCGCACACCCAGACGACGAGCGCTACCAGCCCCTGTTCGGCTCAACCGTGACCTCCCCCATCTTCGGGGTTGAGGTTCCCGTAGTCGCACACGAACTGGCCCAGCCGGATAAAGGCTCGGGTATCGCGATGATCTGTACGTTCGGTGACACGACCGACGTCACGTGGTGGCGCGAACTCGACCTGCCCACCCGCACAGTCATCGGTCGCGACGGCCGATTCCTCGCCGATGCGCCACAGGCGATCACGAGCGAGCAGGGCAAAGCCGCCTACGCCGAGCTTGCCGGGCTCACGGTGTTCTCCGCCCAGGAGAAGGTCGTTGAGTTCCTGCGCGAATCCGGTGACCTCATCGGCGAGCCGGAGAAGATCACCCACGCCGTGAAGTTCTTCGAGAAGGGCGAACGTCCCCTAGAGATCGTTTCCTCCCGCCAGTGGTACCTCCGCAACGGAGGCCGCGACGCCGAACTCCGCGAACGGCTCATCGCCCGCGGCGACGAGATGGAATGGCACCCCGCGTTCATGCAATCCCGGTACACCAACTGGGTCGATGGCCTCCACGGCGACTGGCTGCTTTCGCGCCAGCGGTTCTTTGGGGTCCCGTTCCCACTGTGGTACCGCCTCGACGATGAGGGCGAGATCATCTACGACAACCCGCTCACCCCGAGCGAGGATCAGCTCCCGATCGACCCGAGCATTGATGTTCCCGAGGGGTACACCGAGGACCAGCGCGGCAAGCCGGGCGGCTTCGCCGGCGACCCCGACGTCATGGACACGTGGGCGACCTCTTCGCTCTCCCCGCAACTCGCGGGCCAGTGGGAGCGCGACAACGAGTTCTTCAACAACGTCTTCCCGATGGACCTGCGCCCACAGGCGCACGACATCATCCGCACGTGGCTCTTCTCCACTGTTGTACGCGCGAACGCCGAGCACGATTCGCTCCCGTGGAAGCACGCAGCGATCTCCGGGTGGATCCTCGATCCGAACCGCAAGAAGATGTCGAAGTCCAAGGGCAACACGGTAACCCCGATGAGCCTGTTGGAAGAGTACGGAACAGACGCCGTACGGTACTGGGCGCTG
>CAYVDF010000007.1:0-23945 GCA_964450475.1 uncultured Pseudactinotalea sp. | reverse complement strand
ATGTTGCTACTCTTCTCGGTGTTGGGTCTTATACGGTTATTTCATGAGGAGATGCCGGTATTCCATTCCAACTATTAACCCCGGCTTTGATGTGGTTGTACCACGTCGAGTTAACACCACTAATCTGAACATTAAACTTGTGGGTTCCCACCCCACCAGAGTAGTATTCTGCTTTTGCAGCCGGTGCCGAGGCCATTACAAGGACCACGCTAACTACAATGAGTAAAAAAGTCTGACTATCGACGGCACCGTTGACGTATATGTTCTCATACCCGGACGCTAGTGATGGCCATCACACATGTCAAGCGTTCGGTGCACCTTTCACATACCGATTGTATAACGTGAGCCCACTAACGCAGGAATCGACATGTGCTCATCGTGATAGTCACGCCGGATGCGCTCGAACTGCTCTACTCTTGTGATCCCCCACATCACCGCCCCCTTCGCCAAAGGGCCCTTGAACAAACACTTCATACGCCCGGGCTGGAGTGACATGAGTGACGCCACTTCGGGCCATCGCTACTGCTCCAACCGGGTCATTTCGGACTGGCACACTCACTTAGAAACCCGTGCTGAGTGGCACGTGGAAAACCTGCTGCTTTTCCTGTAGAGAACGTAGGCGCGATACATACATTTCCGAGGTCCAAGCACCTCTTGACACGAAGATAAGACCCAAACACCACGGCGATGAAAAGCCAGAATAACGGGTATCTTTTGTTGGCACAGCCCAGACTCTCATGAAAATCGCACGAGGCTCGACCCTTGCCAATTTGTCAAACGTTGACAACTGCCAGGTGCCCTGTATGGGTGAGTCACACCTTCGAGGGCGAAGGCACGAATAGATGCGCGGAGAAGACATGCAAACTGCATTTATATCGACGCAGAACGAGTCCAATCGTACAGTGGTTCCAGCGACAGGGTTTTTAGCTGCGCTTGCATTGCTATTGGGAACACTCGTCATGGGCGCATGGTCCGCGGAGGCAGTTTCCGCATCAGGCAGTGCGTGGACGAGCAAAAATGTTGTCTCTGGTCAGACCTACTATCGTGCCAATGCGATAGCCGTGGCCTTGGCCGGAGCAGTAGTTGTCATGCTGCTCCTGATGATTGGCGGAGCAGCCCTAATCCTCGCTCAACAGTCAACGCGAAGAACCCTTGAAGACATTGGGGCGACCCCGGTGAGACGCATCGGACTGGCCGCGCGCTGGGTAACGACCCCAGTCGCGTTCATGCTGGTAGGTCTACTACTCACAATGGTGGTCGCTACGAAGCAGTGGACACACCCGTTAACGGCGCTGGGATGGTATTGGCTCACCCCCTTCCTTGGGGGGCCTAACCGCCAGCGCCGTCATCGCCCGAGCGTTCCTCAGCTCGCCTCCACCCCTCGCCGAGTGACCCCCTACCCGGATTTCACATAACAGCTGCTTTCGCGGCGAGATACGGCGTTCGTTGCGGGCGAGCCACGTCCGTGAACCTCACACACACGCGCGCCTAGCCCGAAGCCTCCCGACTGCTCGCGAATTGCATCCCAGAGAGGAACCCGCGTGCCCGCTCCGTCTTCGGGTACTGGTTGACGATCGCCCAGAACTCCTTGTCGTGCCCCGGTACCACGAGGTGCGCGAGCTCGTGCACAAGCACGTAGTCGAGAACCCACCCCGGCACGCCTTTGAGTTCATCAGAGACACGAATCGACCCATCGAGTGACGTGCACGAGGCCCAGCGGCTGCTCATATTACTCACCCATCGCACGGAGCTCGCACGCACGCCCTCGGGCAGATAGGTAGCCGCGAGTTCATCCGCTCGCTCCGCAAGTTCAACCGAGGAGGCCCGCTCCTTCTTCTCGCTCGCTCTTACCTTCACGAGCAACCGCTCGAGGTAGATATCCTCCTGCTTGCGCGACATCCGTGCTGGCAGCATGAGCACGAGCTGCCCGTTACGCCGCACCATCGTCACCGTGCGGTGCCGCCGAGAACTTCGGCGCACCTCGACCATCCCCTCGCCAGGAACTTCACGGTAGGTCGTTCTGATCGTCATGGACTCTACTGTGTCAGATCGAAATCCAGCGCGCGCCGCCTGTGGATCTTCGCGCCCTGCAAAAAGTTATCCACACCCCTAAATAATCGGCCAGCGCACCTGCGCCACACTAACGGCCAAGGAGGTATCGATGATGATCTATTGGCGGCCCGGCCTTCGGGTGTGGTGGCGCAGCGACGGCGAGGTGCAACTTGGGCAAGATCCACCGACCTTCATGTTCGGGCTCTCCACCGCCGAACACGCCCTGCTCGATGCCCTCGCGGGTGCCGATCCCCAACTCGATTGTTGGACGATCGCGATGCGCCTGGGTTGGAACCGCGACCGCTTCGCCGAATTCACGGCCCGCCTTCCCGCACACGCCCTCGTTGATGCCCCGACACTGCAAGCAACGCCCGCACTGCGGTATTGGTCCGTTGTCGAAACCACTGGAGCCGAGCACAGCACCTCACGTTTTGGTTCCGAGGTGATTATCGACGGCGTCACTCCCCTAGGCATGAGCGTCGTCGATGCGATGTGTCGAGCAGGCATTGACACGGTCTACCTCGCCGACACTGCTCCCGTCGCCCCTCACGATGTGCACCCAGGCGGGTTCCTCACCGACGATGTCGGGCTGCCGCGTGCCCAAGCCGCGATGCACCGCCTGCGCCCGCGCCACCCGATGGCTCGGATCCACGTCGGCCCGCACCCGGCCTACCGGTTCGAGACCGCCCCGCCGAACTTATCCGCCGCTGTCACTCCCGAGACGGGCTCAACCCGCGGTGCTCTGTACGCGCCGAGCCTTCGGCAGGCACATCCGGTTGAGGAACCGCACGTCGAGGGAGTCGATCTCGCGGTGGTCATCGGCAATGGTGCCCTGCCGACCCGGAGGGTTCTCCCCTACGAGCGGGCCGAAACTCCGATCCTGCCCGTTGTGGTTCGTGAGCTCGACGTCGTTATCGGCCCACTACTCAGCCCCTCGGGTCCGTGCCTGCGCTGTGTTCACCTCACCCTCACCGATGAGGATCCCAGGTGGCCGGCTCTTGCGACGCAGATGGCGTCGGAGACGAACCCGGGGATCGATCCAATCGTCGTCGAACTCGCAGCTGCCGTGGCCGCGCACCAGATCGTTGCCTTCGCCGATGGGCGGCCCACCGCGCTCGTTGGCGCGAGTCTGCACGTTGACGGGATTCACCCCGTCCCGCGCATCACAAAGTGGAGCGTCCACCCCGACTGCGGCTGCCAGGTGGAGCACCTCGCCGCCTAGATTCGGGAGCCTGCTAATGCGTCGGGTCGTCTCCGCGCACCACTGCAAGCACCTGCGCACCGTATGCATCGAGCTTGGTTGGGCCGATGCCGCGGATGAGCGCGAGTTGTTTGAGAGTTCGCGGTTCGACCGAAGCGATCGAGGCGAGCGTGGAGTCGTGGAGCACCGTGAACGCGGGTTTGTCGATCTCTGTAGCCACCCGCGAGCGCCACTGCCGCAGCCGTTCGAACAGTTCGGGGTCGGCGTCAGCATCGCGGATGTGATCTCCTGCCGTCATCCGGCGCCGGCGTGCCCTCGGCTGCTCGGTGCCTCCGACAGGCTCTGGCCAGATCCCATCAAGGAACCTCGTGCGTTTGCGTGTCGACCTGCCTGAGGGGCGCTTTGCCGCATACGACAGGTACAGGTGGGTCTTCGCGCGCGTGACCCCCACGTAGAGCAACCGCCGTTCCTCGGCGATGCCTTCGGGTGTTTCCGCATGCGAGATCGGCATGAGCCCTTCGCTCAATCCGGCAAGGAACACGGCCTCCCACTCTAGGCCTTTCGCCGCGTGGAGAGAGGCGAGCGTGACCCCTTGAACGTCCGGGGCGTGCTGCGCTTCTTGACGGTCGGTGAGTTCGACAATGAAAGCGGCCATGTCGGCGCCCTGGCGCGCGTGCAAATCCTCGGCCAAGACGACGAGCGCATTGAGCGCTTCCCAGCGTTCGCGCAGAGCCCCGCGGTGCGGCGGCGGCTTCGGAGTCCATCCGGCTCCAGTGAGCACGGCCTTGACCTGCTCACCAAGCGGTTCGTTAGATTCGGCGCGGGCAGCCCCACGGATGAGGACGAGCGCATCGCGTACTTCGCGGCGCTGGAAAAATTTTTCTCCACCTCGTACCTGGTATCCGATGCCGGCATCGGCGAGCGCTGCCTCAAACGCCTCGGATTGGGCGTTCGTTCGATACAGAACGGCCATGTCGGCAGGATTCACGCCTTCGGCGATGAGCTCCGCAACCTTGGCGGCGATGCCGCGTGCCTCGGCGTCGTCATCGTCGTATTCGGTGAACCGAACTGCTGGCCCGCGTTCGCGCTGAGAGACGAGCTCGACGGCTCCCGCTCCCCGGGCACGCCCGGCGCGAGCGAGGATGTCGTTGGCGAGGCTCACAACTTGGGGCGTCGAGCGGTAGTCCCGGTTGAGGGTGATGACCTTCGCGTCTTCGTGCTTGCGGCCGAACCCGGTGAGGTAATCGGGGGTGGCGCCGGTGAAGGAGTAGATCGTCTGGGAGACGTCGCCAACGACGCAGATCTCGGAACGGCCCCCAAGCCACAGGTCGAGCAGCTGCTGTTGTAGCGGGGAGACGTCCTGATACTCATCGACAACGAAGTGGCGATATTGGCTGCGCACCTGGGCGGCGATGTCTGGGTGCTCGGCCAGGATGCCGGCCATGAGCAGGAGCACGTCCTCGAAGTCGATGACCCCGGCTTCGTATTTGACGTCCTCATATACCGACAACAACCGGGCGATGGTGGCGGGGTTTTGGCCGGCGACCTCGGTGCGCCCAAGCCGCGTGGCGACGTCCCGGTATTCCTCTGGGCCAACGAGCGAAACTTTCGCCCATTCGACCTCCCCAGCGAGGTCGCGTACCGCGAGGCGGTCAACTTCGATGCCAAGTTGGGAGGCGGCTTGGGCAACGAGTTGGGCCTTGTATTCCACGAGGCGCGGCATGCCCCCGCCCACGACTTGGGGCCAGAAGAACGACAGTTGGCGCAGGGCCGCGGAGTGGAACGTGCGCGCCTGAGCTCCGTGCACGCCGAGATCACGCAGGCGGCTGCGCATTTCGGCCGCCGCGCGGGCAGTGAAGGTCACGGCGAGCACGTTCTGGGGTTGGTACACCCCCGTGGCCACGCCGTAGGCGATGCGGTATGTGATCGCCCGGGTTTTTCCGGTTCCCGCACCCGCGAGAACGCAGACGGGGCCAGTCAATGCTTCGGCCACGCGGCGTTGGTCGGGGTCAAGGGCAAGGAGTAGATCGTCAGCTCTCATCAGTTACTGATTCTTTCATCTCGCTCTGACACGCCGTGCAGGTATCCACACCCGGCCGGCGCGGCTTGACGGTGCTAGCCACGGTCATGCTCGATCAGGCGACTGGCCCCGAGGCGCCTGATTTGCTCACCGGCGCGCATGCTGATCGTTTGCCCTACTCACCGCTCACAGTGGTGCGCCGTACCAATCTTCAATGAGCGTGCGGGCGATGGAGGTTTTGCCCGGCAGCAGTACCGAGCCGTCGGCGACCGCCTGCTGGAGCTCTGAGCGACTGAAGAAGCGGGCCTCGGCTATTTCGACGCCGTCTGGAATCGGCTCGTTCGTGAGCGCCTCCCCTCGGAAGCCGACCATGAGGGAGGCAGGGAACGGCCATGGCTGGGAGCCCTGGTACACGACCCGACCCACCCGGATCCGGGTCTCTTCCCACACCTCGCGGCGCACCGCGGCTTCCAGCGGCTCGCCCGGCTCAACGTACCCGGCGGGCACGGAGAATCGGTTCTCGGGCCAGGCGACGTTGTGGGCGAGGAGGATTCGGTCGAAGGAGTCGATGATCGCCATGATCACAGCGGAGTCGGTGCGCGGGAAGTGGTGCCAGCCATCTCTCTCGCATTCGCGAACCCACCCGCTCTCGACCACGCGGGTCAGCCCGCCGCAGCGCGAACAATACAGGTGCGAACGGTGCCAATTCGCGAGCGCAACGGCCGCGGTCGCAAGCCCCGCCTCGCGCGCAGGCAGGAACGCACCGATCATGCGGAGGTCACTCCACTCGCGCTCGTCGTCGGACTCGTCGTGAATGATCGCGATCACCGGGCCGTGGTGATCACGCCCGAGGTAGGCCCACGTCGAGCCCTGCAGAGCTGCCCCGACGTCAACGGGAGGGGGATCGAGAAGGAGATCCTCGCCGTCCATAACGAGCTGCCCACCGGCGACGTGCACAATGCGCAGCGCGGGGTCAGCGAGGAAATCCTCGGGCGAGGTGCGCCGGAGCGCGTCGCGGTCGGTTGTTGACCGGGAGAGGGGAAGTTCGTCGGAATCCACACCTCAACCGTAGAGCAAATTTGGCTCTTATCAGCGCGTTATCTTTCTTCTCTCCCGCACAGTGCTTTACGGTGTGAGTGTGCCTCGTTCATCGTTAGCGCTCGCCGCGCTCGCCACCGTTGCGATTCCCGGACTCAATCCGGTGGCGTGCAGAACCCTCGACACGACCACCGATTTTGATATGGCGCTGATTGTTGACGACGAGGATCGCCACTGGGTTATCAAGGCGCCACGCAGCGCTATCAGTGGGGCCGCGCTCGAGGCAGAAGTCGCGTTGCTCGAGACATTCGCATCCGGTGATTTCGATCTTCCCTTCGCCACGCCGGATCCGCAGGGGCTTGCCTCGCTGCCCGAGGGTGGGCGCGCAATGATGTTCCCGCAGATTGCCGGTCAGCCGCTGAATCCGACCCGCGTTGGCGCGATCGCCGCGCAGGTTGCCGAGGCGATCGCTGCGATCCACACGCTTCCCACAAGCATCATCGACGATGCGGGAATGCCGGTGTTCTCTGCTGAAGAGTTCCGCCAACGGCGCCTAACCGAACTTGATGAGGCCGCCGCAACTGGGCACGTGCCCAGTTCGTTGCTCAGCCGCTGGGAAATGGCGTGTGAGGATGTGCGGCTGTGGCGGTTTGTGCCGACCGTTGTGCATGGAGACCTCACCTCGGCGCACATTTTTATTGACGACGTGGCGGTTTCGGGCGTGATGGAGTGGGCATCAGCGCACGTGGGTGATCCAGCCCTCGACCTCGCACCGCTCATCGCCGAGGCGCCCGAGCACGCCGTCGATCTGCTGCTTGATTCATACACCGAGGCGCGCAACGTGGACGATGAGTTCCTGCTCGCCCGCGTCGTGCTCGCCTCCGAGCTCGCGCTGCTGCCGTGGCTCATGCACGGGATACGTACAGAGAATGCGGACATCACCTCCGACGCCATCTCCATGCTCACCGAGCTCGCTTCAATCACCGAGGGGTCTCCACCGATCGCTGAGATTGGTCTGGAGCCTGAGCCCGAGGAGGAGTACGCCGACGAGGGTGACTCTGGCGAGGATACGCCTGACTTCCTCACAGATCCTGGCCCGCTCACCCAAGAAATTTATTTGGATGAGATCGAGGCGGAGGAGGCCGCTGCCGAGCTGAGGAAGCTCCAAGAGTCCGAGGAGGATGCGGGCGAGGAAGTCGAGCCGGATGACGAATCCGACGAACCCGTTCGCTCATCTGCCGCACCCGGCTCCGGTGCAATCAAACTCACCGAGGGCGCAGACGACGACATTGGCGGCGAGGACGACATGCCGACCGTCGAGATCCCCCGCTCGGAACTCTAAGGTCCGCTAGGGCGCGAAGATCTGCTCGATGTGCGCGCCGACTTGGTCAATAATTTCTTCCGCGCCGATATCGGGGGCCGCGGTAGTGAGGTCGTCGGCGACGTAGTAGAACGATGCCCGAACCTTCTCGAGTGGGATTCCCTTGGCGCGCGCCCACGCGAGGCGATAAAGCTGTAGCTGGATCATGCGCACCCGTTCTTCCTCAGGGGTGCGCGGCGGGCGGCCCGTCTTCCAGTCAACAACGTGGAACGCGCCGTCGTCATCGGTGAACACCGCATCAATGCGCGAGCGCACGCGGAGCCCAGCGACGGTCGTCTCGACATCGGCTTCGAGCGCCACGGGTTCGCGCTGCGCCCACGGCGAGGCAAGGAACGCAGCCGAGAGCGCTTCGAAGTCACCCCCCGCGCCGTCGTCATCGGCACCTGGCATGAGGCTCCACTCCACGAGCGCCGGAGAATTGAAATGCTGCTCAACCCACGTGTGGAACTCAGTTCCCTTGCGCGCCCGGTCAGAGGGCTCCTGGGGGATGGGGCGGCGCAGGTTTTTAGTAAAAGTCTCGACGTCGCGAGCGGCCGCCACGATCCTCGATGCCGACAGGTGCTCGACCTGCGTTGGCGCCACGGATGATTCCTCCTCGCGCTCGGCAAGCAACAGTTCAGCAAGGCTGCGCCAATGCTCAACGAGCGGATCATCATCAGCCTCGACACCCGGGTCGGTGTTCGGCGCAGTCGTGTCAAGGACGTGTGTGCCAGGAACCTCCGGCGGCCAGATCGCCTCGGGTGCCGCGTCATCGAGCGGGTTCTCATCGGCGTCAGGCTGCAAGGCGACTGGTTCGATGCCGAGGCCAGCGCGGGTGGTTTCGGTGAGAAAGATCGACGGCGGATACGGCGTCGCTCTGCCCGGCACCCAGAACGAGCCCGTGAGCAACACATGCTCGCGAGCGCGCGTGATCGCCACGTAGGCGAGGCGCCGCTCCTCCAGCAGCAGGCGGTTGCCCTCCGCCGCTTGGAACGCCTCATCAACCTCCTTCATCTGCGAGTGGGTGTCAGCCTGTTGGTGGTCAAAGCTCGGGAGGTTCTCCGCATCCCCGCGCAGCTCGTACGGCAATAGGTCGATCGCGCCGAGCCAGCCCGTGCTGCGCCGCTGGCCGCCCTTGCTCTCCTTGATCGAGGGGAACAACCCATCCCCCATGCCCGCAACGACGACGGCGTCCCACTCTAGGCCTTTCGCCGCGTGGATCGTCATAAGCTGCACGACGCTCGGGTCGGGGTCGGCCTCCACCGTGTCAAGGCCGCGCTCGTGAACCTCCGCAGCAGCGAGCCATTCGAGAAACCCGCCCAGATCAGGAGCGCGCGTGCTCGACACGAACGACTCCCCCACGGCGAGGAAGGCATCCAGATTGTGCCGCTCGGTGCCCTCGGCCCGGTACGCGATCACGTCAATATCGAGGCCAAGGATCTGCTCGGTTGAGCTAATCAGGTCCGGGATGCGCAGGTGCACGAGACTGCGGATTGCGCGCAGTTGCTCACCCAAGTTCTGGAGCCGCGCCCGCCCCTCGGCGCTAAGGACGTGCGTCGAATCCCGCGCGGTGTAATGCTCCGGCGGCAAGTGCTGCAGTGCCTCGACGATGCTCGCAGCCTCGACCTCCTCCACAGCGACTGGTGCAGCGGCGGATTCTTCTGTGACGGCGTTCTTCCGCTGTTTCGCCAGTTCCTTCGCCCACGCGTGCATGACGTTGAGATCACGTGGCCCGATCCGCATGCGCGGGCCGGTGAGCAAGCGCATGAGCACGTCGGAGCGGGATGGATCGTGCACCACGGTCAGCGCCGCGCGCAGGTCGGCGACCTCCGGTGTTTGCAGCAGGCCGCCGAGCCCGGAAATGTGGTGTGGGATCCCCGCCTCCGAGAGCGCCTCAGCGATCGGCCCGAAGCTCTTGCGGGCGCGGACGAGGACAGCTGTCGAGGGCGGCGCATCGTTGCTCGAGCCCCAGCCGAGCCCGCGAAGGAATTCAACGATGTGGGCAGATTCCTCGTCGATTGTTTGCCCATAAAACACCGAGACCTCGCCATCTCCCGCGCCATCGCGCGGGCGGAGCTCCGGTACCTTAGCGCCCTCGCGAAGTGGCGCGGCGATCTTGTTCGCGGCCTGCAGAATATTCTTCGAGTTCCGCCACGCTGTCGACAGGGTCGCGACCGCCGCGGGCCCTCGCGCCGAGGCGAACTGGTGCGGGAATTTCAGCAGCGTTCCCGCGGCCGCGCCGCGCCAACCATAGATTGCCTGGTGGGGATCCCCAACGGCTGTGACCGGGTGGCCTGCGCCAAATAGGGCAGACAACAACTGGACCTGCGCGATCGAGGTGTCTTGATATTCATCGAGGAGCACGACCTTGTAGGCGGCGCGTTCGATCGCTCCGGCGGCGGGAATCTTCTGGGCAATATCGGCGGCGATACGGACCTGATCACCAAAATCGATGACGCCCTCCGCGCGCTTCGCCTCAGTGAAGGCATCAACGAGATCCATGAGCGCCACGCGCGTGGACATCCGCTCAAGGTAGGAGCGAATCTCTGCTCGCGGCTGCTTACTACGGCCCTCTGGCGCCTTCGATTCGATCTCAGAAATTATCCGCAACAGGAACTCGCGCACCACGGTCGTGCGGAGCCCGTGTTCCGCGATCTCTCCCGCGAGCGCAGCGACCGCTCCTGTGAGCGTCGAGACGGCCCGCTGAGTCACCAGCTCCCCGGGCCACGTGCTAACGACGTGCTCGGCCAACTGGTAGCGACCCGCCTCGGACATGAGCACGGATTCGGGATCCACCCCGAGGCGCAACCCGTGATCGGCGACGATTCCGGCAGCGTAAGAGTTGTACGTCGAGATACGCGGCGGCGTCGAGAGATCAATCGATTCATCGACCGCGGCGATCGTGCGCAGCCGCGCACGGATCCGCTCAGACAGCGCGGCCGCCGCCGTGCGGGTGAACGTCAGCCCGAGGGTTTAGCTCGGGTCGACGATATTGTTAGCCCCGAGGTACACGACTTTAGCGGCCATCGTCTCCGTCTTACCGGAACCCGCGCCCGCGATCACCAGCATCGGCTCGTTCGGTGCTTCAATGACTCGCACCTGCTCCGGGGTCGGTGGGAACTGCCCGAGCGTATGCGCTAGGTCCAACGCACTCCAGGTCGCCACGCTAATCCTCCTCCCCTAACCGCACGCCATCAGGCATCGCCGGGCACGCGCTGCGCACCGGGCAAAAGTCGCACTCTGGAGAGGGCCGCGCCGGAAACTCATCCGCCGTCACGACGCGCACGGCTTCGGCGATCATATCCTCGGCCCATCGTTCCTCGTCCTCCTGCAACGGCACCTGATCGCGCACCAAAACTGATTTATTGACGGCGAGGAACACCAGCGACGCACCTGCGGTTTCCCCTGGGGTCACCGTCGTGGCCCCTGAATCGCCGCTGGGGTGTGCGGAGGCGAACGCGCCGTGCGCCACGGCCAATTGGTACGCACCAAGTTGCGGGTGCCGCCGCGCGACGTCGGCTGGAAGCCTCCTCGACCCAGTTTTGAAGTCAACGATGTGCGGGCCGTTCTCGCGGAATTCAACCCGGTCGACTTGACCCTTGATGACGGCGTTGCCAAGGTCTGCCTCAAACGACACCTCAGTCAGTACCGGAACGTCGCGCATGGCGATATATTCCGAAAGCTGGCGGATCATGCCCTCGGCTTGCTCACGGGTGGCTTGGGCGATGTGGTTGTCGGGGAGCTCGAGTTCCCCAAACCGCGCATCAAGTTCAGCAAGGAGCTCGGCGTACGTCCCCTTGGGGTGTTTGCGAGCAATGTCGTGGATGAGGTTTCCAAGGGTTTGCGCCCGAGTTTGGGCGGCGCGCCCGCCGTGCTCCGTGAGGAACCACTTCAGCGGGCACGTGAGAGCCTGCTCGATCTCTGACGGGCGCAGCACGACCTTGTCCATTTCGTGCACTCCGCCTTGGCCGGACCAGGCCGGCGACCAGATCGTGGCGTCGGCCTCGGTGACTCCGCGCGAAGAGAGCTCGGTGAGCAGTGAGGTGGCAGCAGCGCGGCGTGGCCCCGGCTCGGCGGAGTCGCCGGCGTGCGCCCGCAACGTGCCGATGAGCCCCCGCATGTCGAGGGGTGGAAGGGGAGATTGAACCTCGATGGGGCCGTCGGTTAGCGCATCAAAGAACGCTGACGGCCTTGCATCGGCATCAAGCACGGCCGTGACGATCAAGCCGAGTCGCGCCCGAGAGCACGCGGCGAGGAACATTCGCCGCTCATCGTGAAGCACCTCGCGGCGGGCCTGCGCCGGGGTGAGAGGCTCCCCGCCCGAGCGATCCGTAGCGATCTGTGCGAGCGCGGCCGAGCCGAGGAGGGAGTCTCGCAGACGCAGATCCGGCCAGGCGTCCTCCTGAACGCCGGCAACGAACACAATCGGCCAGTGCTGCCCCGCGGCGGAGGCTGCGGTGTGGAGCTCGACGGCATCGGTGCGGGCAGCGCGGTCGGCGAGCGTGTCAGCGGGGAAATCCTGCTCACGCAGATACTCGATCAATGCCCGCGGGTGGGCGCCGGCGCGGCGGTCGACGAACTGTTCGGCCACAGTGAACAGCGCGAGCGCGGCATCGAGATCGGAGTCAGCGCGCACCCCGCGGGCCCCGCCACCGAGCGCGAGCGTCTGCCACGATTCGGCAACGCCTGCTGCCTCCCAGATCCGCCACAGCACCATGTGAACGCCGAGGTTCTCACGAACGGCCTTTGTGCCGGCGTCGAGCATTCGTGCAATGCGGTGCAGGCCCGGGTGATTGCCCGAGGCAACGCGCAGGTCTTCGTTCTCCATCGCATCGACCAGCAGCTCGGCGGAGGTGCGGCTCGGGTCGATGTGGCGCAGCGTTCGGCGCAGGCGGCGCAGCGCGAGCGCGTCGATCCCACCGAACGTGCTCATGAGGAGCTCGCTCACCTGCGCCGCGGTTGGCCCGAGCGGTGTCGAGGCGATCTCGATACACGCAAGAAGTGCCTTCACCACGGGTTCATCGCGCAGCGGCACCTCGGCTCCGCTCACCTTGATCGGAATCCCGGCCGCGGTCAGCGCTCGGCGGATCCTCACGAGTTGTTGGTGCCCGCGCACGATGACGGCGAGGTCGCCCCACCCGTGCCCGTCACGTAGGTGCAGCTCGCGCAAGCGCCGGGCGATGTAAGCGCCCTCGCCTGCAGCCGATGACAGCGCGACGGTCTGCACGGCCGGTTCAAGCGGGCTCGGCCCTTCGACGGGCAGTGCCTTGCGGCGGGCGGCGCCAACGAGGGGCGGAAGTTCATCGGCGATCCGGGAGATTTTCGACCACACGCCGGCAGCGATCGAGGTCGTCTCTAACACGTGCACGCTCGCGGCAAACGCGCCGTCTTGGGACTCCAGCGGCAGGGTTGCCGTGTGGCTCAACGATGGTAATCCGCCTCGAAAGCCCTGCACAGCTGTATCGGGATTCGACGCGAGAAGAAGCTGCGCGCCATGCCCCGCTAGCGTGCCGAGCAGCCGGCTCGTGGCGAGGGTCGCATCTTGGTAGTCGTCGTGAACGACGGCGTCGAACGCGGCGAGGTCGGGTCGCTCGCGAAGGAGCGCGACTGCGCGGTCGAGGATCGTGGCGGCATCGTAGCGCGCGCCCCGGTCGGGGGTCGTTTCTCCGAGCAGCATGACGGCGGTGTATTCATCGAGAATCTGCCCCGCAGCGACCCACTCGGGCCGGGAGTGCTCTTGCCCGAGTTCGCTGAGGCCTGCGCCATCGAGCCCGGCTTCGGCGGCGCGCATCAGAAGGTCGCGCAGTTCGTGCCTGAAGGCACGCATGGAGACCACCTCTGGGGTGACTTCGGGCGGCCATGCCGGCCCTACGCCGTCTGCAAGATGACCCGCGATGAGCTCGGCGAGCACGTGATCTTGCTCCGGCCCAGTAATCAAGGTCGGGCTCGGTTGCCCCGCAGAAACAGCGCCTTGGCGCAGCAATCCAAAAGCGAGCGAGGCGGGCGTGCGCACGAGCAACTGCCCCGTGGTGCCGCCGAACGCGTGAGCGATGACGTTCTGCAGCGTGGCGGCGCGTTGGCGGGTGGGTACGAGGAACACGGCTCGAGTTGGCCCGTTGGTGCGTACGAAATCAACGAACGCGGCTACGAGCGCGGTCGTCTTGCCCGAGGCGGCACCGCCGACAACAAGGTGGTGCCCGCCGTCGCGCGGCCAGCGGGCATCGGAAGCGGAGCCGTGAGGAATCATGTGTCCATCACAGCACGAGCCACCGACACGCTAGGGCCGAATCCACCCGTTGGGCACGCAGCCAGAAAGGGCGATCGACTGCTGCATCATCACGGGGGCAACCGCGCCAGGTGCGGGGCATTTGACATGGTCGTAGCCGAGGAGGTGGCCGACCTCATGGTTGATGAGGTAGGTGCGGTACTCGACGATGTCGCCACCGGCGGCGGCGAAGGCGGCCGAGTTGTTGATCCAGCGGTCGGCGTTGATCATCGCCTTGCCGTAACGCCCACACGACCATTTGCCGTTTGTTGGCAGCGGCGCGCATTCGGCGTCCACGGTGCTTGGGCTCGCGAGCACGATCCGCACGGCCGCGCGCTCATCCGTGCGCGAGAACGAGAACTGCCCCGTTCCTGCCCACGAGCGTTCGTCGTTGAGAGCCGCCATCACGAAGTCGGAGAACTCCTGAGTCGAGACAGGTAGCCCCTCTTCCACCTCGACGCGGACGCGCATGTGACGCGGCGCGTTCCCTCCGCTCTCTTTACCCGGCTGCACGAGGAAGGTGCCACCGAGTGCGAACGGCACGTCCACGCCGTCAATACCGCCGGGCAAGATTGTGCGGGTCGGGGCGGGCGGCTCGACCTCAGGCACGCGAACGGGATCCTGCTCCTCAGCACGCGGTGCCCGCGGGGTGTCGACGTCGAGGTGCTTGGGAATCGTGGGCCGTTCGGCTGCGCGGCTCACCTGCGTGGTGTTTCGCTCGGCGACGGCCGCGGTGAACGTCGTGGTTTGCGGCAGGGGCCGGAACAGCACTCCGGAGGCGACGACCATCGTAGTCAGCATCACGGTGATGCCGACCAAGAGCGCTAAGGATCGTTGCCGCATGCCACCATTGTGGCGCGTTCACGGACGCTCGTCCAAACAACGGCGCAAAATATGACCTGTCGCACGCTTACCGTTAGAATGGAGCCGTGCAAATCACTATTGGTATGAAAAACGTGGCCCGTGAACTCACCTTCGAGGTGGAGGCCGATATTGCGGATGACGTCGTTGCTGCGTTGAGTGGTGAATCGAAAGTTCTCAATCTCACCGACGACAAGGGCAACCGTATTCTGCTGGCCGCGGAAAACGTCGCCTACGTACAAATTGGCACAGACGAGCACCGTTTCGTCGGTTTTGGTGCCTAGAACCCCGCATTGATTCTTCTGCCCGGTGAGGTGATATCGACCTCACCGGGCAGATTTGCTTATGCGAGACCGATAAAGTAGATCCGTAGGGTTGCCCGGTCGCTTGGGAACAACACACACATTTCGAGCCCGGCTCGGAGAGGAAATGCGCGATCGGCTACCACCTCAGCCGCAGACCATGCGCAGATTTGTTGTGAAGGAATAATGACCGAGACCACCCCTGACACCGACAGTGCCATCGATACCGTCGAACAAAAAACTTTCGCCGACTTTGGCGTGAGCGAGCCGATCGTTGCCTCGCTTGCCGATGTCGGAATCACCCACCCCTTCCCCATCCAAGCCCTCACCCTCCCGGTTGCACTCGCAGGCCACGACATCATCGGCCAGGCGAAGACCGGAACAGGTAAGACCCTCGGCTTTGGGATTCCCGTGCTCGAGCGCGTCGTGGGCCCAAACGATGAGGGATGGGATGAGGTCGAGCACCAGGGCAAGCCCCAGGCGCTCGTCGTTGTACCAACCCGTGAGCTCGCGATCCAGGTCGCCCAGGATTTGGAGGCCGCCTCCAAGCGTCGCGGCGTGCGCATCCTCCAGGTATACGGCGGGCGCGCGTACGAACCACAGATCAAGGCGCTGGAAAAGGGCGTCGAGGTCGTCGTCGGTACGCCCGGGCGCATGATCGACCTAATGAAACAACGCCATCTCGACCTCACGGCCGTCTCCGCCGTGGTGCTCGATGAGGCCGATGAGATGCTCGACCTTGGTTTCTTGCCCGACGTCGAAACCCTTTTGGCGGCAACCCCGGCGAACCGCCACACGATGCTGTTCTCTGCAACAATGCCCGGCGCCGTGGTGGCTATGGCTCGTCGTTATATGTCCAGGCCAACGCACATCCGTGCGGCCGACCCCGAAGACGACTCAGCGACCGTAGAGAACGTCAAACAGTTTGTGTACCGCGCCCACGCGTTGGACAAGGTCGAGCTCATCGCCCGCGTGCTCCAGGCCCGCGGCCGTGGCTTATCGATCATCTTTGTGCGCACTAAGCGCACCGCTGCCCGCGTCACCGAAGAGCTCGAAGACCGCGGCTTTGCCGCCGCGCCCCTGCACGGTGACCTCGGCCAAGGCGCGCGTGAGCAGGCGCTGCGCGCGGTCCGCAACGGCAAGGTCGACGTGCTCGTCGCTACTGACGTCGCCGCTCGAGGTATCGACGTTGACGACGTGACCCACGTGATCAACTACCAGTGCCCCGAGGATGAGAAGACCTACCTGCACCGCATCGGGCGCACCGCTCGCGCTGGCGCCAAGGGTACGGCGATCACGCTCGTGGACTGGGACGACATCCCCCGCTGGGGCCTCATCGACCGCGCCATCGGGCTCGGCAAGGGCGAACCGGTAGAAACGTACTCGTCTTCCCCGCACCTGTTCACCGACCTCGACATCCCCGAGGGCACCACGGGTCGTCTCCCCCGCTCGGAGCGCACCCGCAAGGGCCTTGACGCCGAAGATCTCGAGGATCTCGGGGAGACCGGCGGGCGCCGCCGCTCCTCAGGCGGCCGCGGAGGCCGAGGTGGCTCGGGCCGTGCCGGTGGTGGCCGCGGAGGCTCCGGTCGGGGTGGCTCTGGTCGCACCCGTCAGCGCACGCGCAGCCGCAGTGGCGAGGGCTCCGGTGAGGGTTCCTCCCGCCGCGAGGGTCAGCCCCGCAGGCGCCGCCGCCGCACCCGTGGTGGCAAGCCCACTTCGGGTGAGTAAGCCCGCGTCAGCTGGCGGTGTCCTCACCCTCAGTGACGCACTCTTTCTCTTTCGAGTCACGACCCACTAGGCCCTGATTAGATGACCCGTGCGCCTAACCCCTCGCCATCCACGAGTCACACGGTCTCACCGTCCTCATCCTCCTTGTCAATACACGCAAAGGAGCCGTGAGGCACGAGCCTCAAGCTAAATTTTGTGTCGATCGTCATTTTCATATTGGAGGCACCAGCGACGTATGTGACCTTAACCGACGATGCGTTACCTTCCCTGCTTGGATCCAGCAGCTTCAGAATGAGTTGAAGGGTGCCTACTTCACCGGGTTCAATCTGCTTGTTATCGGCGGTGTCATAGTCCTTCGGATACACCAGGCCGCCGACGTCACCCCGATGCTGGTATCCGATGGCGAAGTCGCGAACCATCAGGTTGTCGCCGTCGTTGGGAGTTACATCAATAAACTCAACATTCGCCGGCGAATTATTGATCACCATGTCAGTTGCGAAGAGGAATTCGTCGTTTTCATCACCTGGACCACAAGCACTACCCCCTGCTTCGGCCGGACTCAGAGCGCCAAGGTAGGAGCAGCCTCCGAGCAGCGTGAACACACAAACGAGCACTCCCACTACCCATGGACGCGCGTTCATGGTTTCACTGCCACGAGGCCTGGAGTTTTGCTGGAGCTTTTTCACAAGACTTCCTATCTCGAAATGGACAAAGCATCTGACTGATGAAGGGGTCTGAAGTTCAGACGTGAGCGGATCTATCTCCGCGATACAGCTCCAACGTTGCAGCGTTGCCCGTGGCGCCTTGCTCAGTGCCATTAGAGTCCAATCGGCACGAGGACTCTTACCGGGAGGCTAGCAGACTCCAAGCTAACTTGGGCGCGACCGGAGTTTTTCGGACCAGTGCCCCTAGGAGTCCACACCTGCTACGACCTAATCCCCGGTGACCCAACAGGTGTATTCCTAGGCGATGGGCTCTCTCGTGAACAACCCGAAAGGCGATTCCATGACCCGGTTCACGAGCGCGAGACACACTCGAGCGACCCGCGCGCCGTCAACCGAAGGGTGCGCCTCCTAGACCGAACGCACGAACGCAATCACCGCGTCAGCGATCATCTGCGTCGCGATCGCCGCGAGCAACAATCCCGCGATACGCGTCACTAGCACGGTACCGCCATCGCGCAGCACGCGGTGGATAACGCCGGCGAAGCGCATTGCAATGAAGAGCGTGATGTGCACGGCTAGCGTGGCGGAGAGGATCGAGATCCAGTCCGCCGCAGAGCCGTGACTGCTTTGGATAGCCACCATGGCCGCGACGATCGCACCGGGCCCGGCGAGCAGTGGGGTGCCGAGCGGCACGAGTGCGACGTTGACCTTGCCCGAGGGCTCGGGATCTTCTGCCCGCCCCGTCAGCAGATCCATCGCCACCAGCAACAGCAACAACCCGCCAGAAGCCTGCAGCGCCGGCACAGAGATCCCCAGGAAGTCGAGGATCGCCTGGCCAAACAACAAGAACGAGACGATCACACCGAAGGCGACAAGTACAGCTTGGCGTGCTGCCCGGTTGCGTTTTTTCGCCGTCATTGACGACGTGAGCGCAAGGAATACCGGAATCGTTCCGGGCGGGTCCATGATGACAAACAGGGTGAGGAACGTCGTCGTGAACAGCGTGAGATCGAGCCACTCGGTCATGGGCGGATCACGGGCATCGCGCCCTGCGCCTCGATCTCGGCCAGCACGGCTGGGTCGGTGGTGTTCTCGCCGAGGAGGTTTGGTTTGCCCCAACCGTGGTAGTCCGAGGAGCCGGTCGTGAACACGCCAAGCTTGGCGGCGAGCTCTCGCAGGTGTTCCTGATCGGCCGGGGTGTGGTCGCGGTGCTCGACTTCGATGCCGGCGAGGCCGGGGGCAACGAGGGAGGCGATGGCGTCGTCAGTAATGATCCGCCCGCGCGCGATCGCGCGCACGTGCGCGAGGACCGGTACCCCGCCAGCAGCGCGCACGAGTGCGACGGTCTCGGCAAGATCAGGGGTTTCGTAGCGAACGTAGTAGGGCCCGCGCGGTGACAGGACGTGGTCGAAGGCTTCCGCGCGGTCGGTGATGTAACCGCACTGAACGAGCGCATCAGCGATGTGGGGGCGCCCTAGGGGCGCCCCGGGACTTGCTTGAGCCTCGACCTGCTCCCACGTCAAGCGCGCGTAATCGGCGGAGATGCGCTCGACCATGACCCGGGCGCGGCTATCGCGAAACGCACGAGAGGCAGCAAACACGCTCTCCAGGCCCTCGTGGGCTGGGTCGTGAAGGTAGGACAGCAGGTGCACACTGATGCCCTCATGGTTCGTGGAGATCTCCACACCGCGCACAAGCGCCACCCCAGTTTCGGGCACCAGTTTGGCAGCTTCATCCCAGCCCGCGACCGTGTCGTGGTCTGTTAAACCAATGACCGAAAGGCCCGCTTTGCACGCCGCTAACATGAGTTCGCGCGGGGTGTCGGTGCCATCGGAAGCAAGCGTATGAGTATGCAAGTCGATCAACACACCTCTCAGGGTATCCGCATGCTGGACAACTCGGCGCCACGGGCCGTGAGAGACTGGACGCATGACTGATTCCAGCACTGACCAACCGATCGACGACCGTGGTTCTAATCGTTCCCAGCGCCCTCAATCGGCAGCGTTCCGCGAGTTTATCTCCGGCAACTGGGCTCCCAAGGGCGACGATGCGCCGACGCGTGATGCCGTGGCCGATTTCACCCCCGCGCGGCGTGAGCAGATCTCTGCCGCCTTTCCGGGTGAGCGCCTCATCATCCCCGCCGGCGGCCTGAAGGTGCGCTCGAACGACACGGACTACCGCTTCCGCCCCCACTCCGCGTTCGCCCACCTCACCGGGCTTGGCACGGATGAGGAGCCTGACGCGGTGCTCGTCATGCACCCGAAGTTTGATTCCGAGGGTGAGCCCGATGGTCACGAGTCGGTGCTGTACTTCCGTCCGCTCGCCTCCCGCGAAACGGAGGAGTTCTGGGCCGACGCCCGCTACGGAGAGTTCTGGGTCGGCTCGCGCCCCACCCTCGTCGAACTCGAGACGCGCACAGGCATCGCCACCGCGCACATCGATGAGCTCGCAGACGCCGTCACAAAGGACGCCGGGCAGATCACCCTGCGCGTCGTGCCGCAGGCCGACGAACAGGTGAGCGCGCTCGTGGAGAAGATCCGCACCGAAAACCAAGCCGAAGTGCAGGCGGGGCAGGACGAGAAACTCGCCGAGGTCCTCTCCGAGGCACGCCTGATCAAGGACCCGTGGGAGATCGAGGAGATGCAAAGCGCCGTCGATGCAACGATCGCCGGATTCGCCGACATCGTGCGCGCACTCCCCCGCGCCATGGAGCACCCGCGCGGTGAGCGCGTCGTGGAAGGGGCGTTCGCTGCGACCGCCCGGGAGGAAGGCAACGGGCTCGGCTACGAAACTATCGCCGCGGCCGGCAACAACGCCACCACGCTTCACTGGATCCGCAACAACGGCCAGGTGAAGGATGGGGAGCTCATCCTCGTCGACGCCGGGGTCGAGGTCGATTCCCTCTACACCGCCGACATCACCCGCACGTTGCCGATCAACGGCCGTTTCACCGAGGTGCAGCGCCGCGTGTACGAGGCTGTTCTCGACGCCGCCGACGCGGCTTTCGCGTTCGCGAAGCCAGGCGTGAAGTTCCGCCACATCCACGACGCTGCGATGGAAGTCCTCGCCGCCCGCCTCGACGAATGGGGTCTGCTGCCCGTGACGCCCGCCGAAGCCCTCGGCCCCGACGGCCAGCACCACCGCCGCTGGATGCCGCATGGCACGAGTCACCACCTCGGTCTCGACGTGCACGACTGCGCCCAAGCACGCCGCGAGATGTATCTCGACGCCGAACTTCGCCCCGGCATGATCTTTACCATCGAACCCGGGCTGTACTTCAAGGAGGACGACCTCGCGATCCCACAGGAGTACCGCGGGATCGGCGTACGGATTGAGGACGACGTTCTCGTGACCGATGACGGCGTGGTGAACCTCTCGGCCGCGCTGCCGCGCAAGGCCGACGAAATCGAGGAGTGGATGGCCTCCCTGCGCTGAGCTGCAGTGTGAGACGCCACCCTGAAGTTTCTCCAAGTAGGACTTAGACTGATTGCATGACCCCTGAGGATATTTACAAGGCCCTAGAAGGGGTGCTTGACCCTGAAATTCGCCGTCCGATCACAGAATTGGACATGGTTCGCGATGTCAGCGTCACGCCCGAGGGCAAAGCAAATATTACGATCGCTCTCACCATCGCGGGATGCCCGCTCAAGGGTCGCATAACCGATGACGTCACGGCAGCAGCGACCGGTGCAGGCGCCACCGATGTGCACGTGGAGCTCACGGTGATGACCGAGGAGGAGCGCTCAGATCTGCGCCGCAAACTCCGCGGCGGCATCGACGAACCCGTGATCCCGTTCTCCGAACCGGGCAGCCTCACCCGCGTGTTTGCGGTTGCGAGCGGCAAGGGCGGAGTCGGCAAATCCTCAATCACCGCAAACCTCGCCGCAGCGATGGCGAACGACGGGCTCAAAGTTGGCGTGATCGACGCCGACGTGTACGGGTTCTCCATCCCTCGCATGCTCGGCGTTGAGGGTACACCAACAAAGGTCGATGACATGATCCTCCCGCCCGTCTCGGGCACGATCAAGGTCATCTCGATCGGGATGTTCACCCAACCGGGCCGCCCTGTTGTGTGGCGCGGACCGATGCTTCACCGCGCGTTGCAGCAGTTCCTCGCCGACGTGTTCTGGGGCGACCTCGACGTGCTGCTGCTCGATCTCCCACCCGGCACCGGCGATATCGCCATCTCCGTCGCGCAGATGTTACCGCGCGCCGAGATTCTCGTTGTGACGACGCCGCAGCTCGCCGCCGCCGAGGTAGCCGAGCGCGCCGGGATCATGGCGCAGGCCACGAACCAGAAGATCGCCGGGGTTATCGAGAACATGTCGTGGCTCCCGCAGCCCGACGGCTCGCGCCTGGAAATCTTCGGCTCCGGCGGAGGTCAACGCGTGTCCGAGCGGTTGAGCGAGATCCTTGGCACCGACGTTCCGCTGCTTGGCCAGGTACCGATCGAAGTCGCCCTGCGCGAAGGATCGGACACAGGTGTGCCCGTTGTAAACGACGGCACCGAGGCCGGAGACTTGCTCATCGATATCGCCCGCAACCTCATCCACGTCGAACGCGGTTTGGAAGGCATGAAGCTAGCGGTGACCCCGCTGTAGCAAGGCCTCACCCTCGAAAACTCGGGCGGCCCCGATCTGACGGTTACGTCGCTTCGTCGTCAAACGGTGCACCAATCTGCTTATCTGCCGCAGTGGCCGCTCCCGCTGCACCTGCGGCGGCTACTCCACCCGCTGCCCGTGCCGACGCACTGGGCGCGCGCTTGGTAGCCGGAACCACGTCCTCTAACAGCGCTTCCCTCACGATCCGGCGCGGATCGTATTGACGCGGGTCAAACTTCTGAAGCTCCTCGAAATCTTCCCCTAGCTCGTCCTTGAGCGTGGAGGTGGCACCCGCCATCATCTCCTTCAACGTGCGCACCAGGCGCGCGAGCTGCGCAGCAAACTGAGGTAGCCGCTCTGGGCCAATCAGGATGAGCGCAATAAAGAGGATGACGAGAAATTCGCCACCCGAGAGGTTCAACATGCCCTCTAGCTTAACCATCTCGCAAGGATTCCGAGGTGCCTCCACGTGTCGAGTGCGCTGGGGGGATACGATCGAGTGAAACCGTCTAAGCGGAGGAGACAAACATGGGCGATCGCGCACAGAGCTGGGTCTACAGCGAGGAATTTTCCGCCTCCACCGATCCCGCCCTCGAAGAAGCAACTCTTCATGCCCACGAAATGGGCCTTGCCCCGCTCTCTCCCGCAACCGGTGCCACCTTGCGCATGGTAGCCGGCCTCCTCAACGCGCGTTCTGTTGTGGAAACCGCAACCGAGACCGGTGTTAGCGGCTTGTGGTTGCTCGCCGGTATGCATCCCGACGGCGTGTTGACGACTATTGACGATGAGGTCGAGCACCAGCGTTTCGCCAAGCAGTCGTTTGCTCTCGCGGGCATCGCTCCCGTACGCACGCGCGTTATTTCTGGCCGCGCGTACGAGGTGCTCCCCCGCCTTGCCGACGGCGGGTACGATCTCGTCCTCCTCAACACGATGCCCACCCAAGCTCTCGACTTCGTCGAGCACGCCCTGCGGCTCCTTCGCCCTGGCGGCGGACTCGTGATCGCGAACTCCCTGTGGCACAACCGAGTGGCCAATCCCGCTCGCCGCGATGAGCAGACGGTTGCGATGCGCCAGCTCAGCAAGAACCTCAACGAGGAATACCCCACCGTGCTGCTCCCCGTCGGTGAAGGCCTCACTGTCGCGATCAAGCAATAGCGCGCTGCTGTTCGCTACCCCGTGGTTTTCTAAGAAAAATAAAAATTCGCACCGCGCACGGCTTCAAGGAAATCTCATCCTTATCACCGCGGTTGGGGTAGCGATCAAAGAAATCACACTCAGCGATGAGCCATTTATTGGCGAAAACGCGAGACATTTCCTCCACGGGCCGCTATGGTTAGTCGCGATCCAGCGTTCGTCTGAAATTGGCACGCGTGCAACTGGAGTCCGCGTTTGAAACAAAAACCCTTAGATGCCGTGGGGAACATGTTCGGTCAGATTTCAACGAAACATATTTTCTTTCGTCCTAGGAGAGTTCGACCTGTGAGTACGATTTCCCGCACTATACTTAACCCTTGCGTTCACTAATAGCGGCCATTGCCGCTCTCGGTATGGCTTAGGTGTTTCTCGTTACCGCTGCGAATGCTGATACGTCACCCTTCCAGCTCAGTACCACCAACGTCGATTCTGAAGAGGGTGAAGAAGAGGAGCGACTAGTCGTAGCCTTTCCGGTGAACGCCGAGTTCTGGCACCCCACCTGTACAGCCCATCAAGGAGCCGCAGCGTCTATTCCTCCCAATGAGGGATGGGTGACAATTCCTGACACCGAAGGCGTGACCTACTTGTTAAACGGAGGAGCGCTCAGTCCTGCCACCTACCGACTTAACGCCGGCGGCAACAATGTTCTCACTGCGAT